>CAIMWY010000467.1 GCA_903845315.1 uncultured Burkholderiales bacterium | reverse complement strand
GGCCAAGTTTGGCAATCAGTGCAGCGTAACGGTCAAAGTCTTTGGTCTTGAGGTAGTCGAGCAATTTACGACGACGGCTCACCATGCGCAACAAGCCACGACGACCGTGGTGGTCTTTGGCGTGGGTCTTGAAGTGGGGGGTGAGTTCGTTGATGCGAGCAGTCAGCAGTGCAACTTGCACTTCAGGACTACCGGTATCACCAGCGGCGCGTGCGTTGTCTTTGACAACTTCAGCAATTTTTGCAGTCAGCATGTGTTTTCCTTTGATGTTTGACTTGCGTTGGCCCATGGAACTTGAGCCAACGTGCTTGTGCTTGACCCAAAAGGTAAAGCCCACAGAGTATAGCAAACCTCAGCAGCAAGCCCCTACCCAGCCAGTTCAGCCAACGACCAGCGTGGTTTGATGTCAAAGCTGTAACGGGTGGACAGCGCTGAGAAACCATCCGCCTGCACTTGCAAGCGCATGGCAGCGGCCATGGCAATCATGGCGCCGTTGTCAGTGCACAAATGCAACTCGGGGTAATGCACCCGCACATTCAAACGCGCACAGGCCGCATTGAGTTGTTCGCGCAAATGGCGGTTGGCCCCTACACCGCCTGCCACCACCAAGCGTGTCAACCCGGTTTGGCGCAACGCGGCCAATGACTTTTTCAGCAGCACCTCCACAATCGCAGCCTCGGTGGACGCGGCCAAGTCGGCCTTGCGGGCGTCGAGCTGGTCACCCAGCTTTTGCGCTTGGGTCAGCACGGCAGTTTTGAGGCCTGCAAAGGAAAAGTCCAAATCGCCGCTGCGCAGCAAAGGACGCGGCAATTTGAAAGCGGTGGGATCCCCGTGTTGCGCCAGCTGAGACAAAGCAGGACCGCCCGGGTAAGGCAGCCCCATCAACTTGGCCGACTTGTCAAAGGCCTCGCCGGCTGCATCGTCAATCGTCTCGCCCAGCAAGGCATAACACCCCACCCCATCCACCCGCATCAATTGGGTGTGGCCACCCGACACCAACAAAGCCACAAACGGGAACTCAGGCGCATCGGCACTCAAAAATGGCGACAACAAATGGCCTTCCAAGTGGTGCACGCCCAGCACGGGCTTGCCCAATGCAGCGCCCAAAGCGCAGGCCACACCGGCCCCCACCAACAAAGCACCGGCCAAGCCCGGACCTCGGGTGTAGGCCACCACATCCACGTCTTGCAAGGTTTGCTCAGCCTCGGTCAAGACCTCGCGCGCGAGTGGCACCACCCGGCGAATGTGGTCGCGGCTGGCCAACTCGGGCACCACCCCGCCATAGGCTTGGTGCATGGCAATTTGGCTGTGCAAGGCGTGCGCCAACAAGCGCGGCAAGTCGCGGCCTTCGGAACGCACCAAAGCCACACCTGTCTCGTCGCAAGAAGATTCAATACCAAGGATCAACATAGGGGTGCGAGTTTATGCGCAGGGCTGGTGGCAAGGGCCGATTGGCGCGCAACTTGCATCACTCACACAGAGAGTACGTGCGCCCTAGCAGTGACCCCCATGAAAGCCAAACCCAAGAAAACCCCGCCCCAAGAAGCCTTGCGCATCGTGGTGGTGGCGCCTGACTTGGTGGTGACCGATCCCGACGACGACCATGCCCGCACCCAGGCTGTGCGTTCACGCGCACTGCGCATCGGTTTGCTGGAAAGCGGCTTCAACCTGATCGCCACCCTGCCCGCCGATGTGTTTTTGGCCGATCGCATCAGCCAGTTGCAACCCGATCTGATCATTGTGGACGCCGAATCCGAGGCCCGTGATGCGCTCGAGCATGTGGTGTTTGCCACCCGCGATGCGCGCCGACCGATCGTGCTGTTCACCGACGACAACGACACCACCCATGTCCGCGATGCCGTGGCGGTCGGTGTGTCGGCCTACATCGTGGATGGTCTGTCGAGCACCCGCATCCGCCCCATCTTGGATGTGGCGATGGCGCGCTTTGAATACGAACAAAATTTGCGCCAAGAGCGCGACCAAGCTCGCTACGCCCTGCAAGAGCGCGGCTTGGTGGACCGCGCCAAAGCCCTGCTGATGGACAAACAATCGCTGACTGAAGCGCAAGCCCACGCGAAATTGCGCAAGGTCGCCATGGACAAAGGCCTCAAACTCGCCGATGTGGCCCAGCGCATTCTGGACATGGCCGACTTATTGTCCTAATTTGGTGCATAACGCCCCGCATCTACCTCTCGATGCACCCAACGAGGGCAAACCCTAGGGCAAGTTGGGGCCCATCGGCTGGCACAGCCCTTGCAATGAATCATCCATAACCCTCCAAGGTTTGAACGGACAAAGGCGTCCCCAGACATGGCTTCCACGAGCTGTCTCTGCGGGCGCCTTTTTCTTTCCCTCAACGCTTTTGGAGTCGCTTGTTTTTTTTCAAGGAGTGATTCATGACCGATCTGTTGGAGACCCCCATGAGCCGTCGCAATGTGCTGCAAGCCGCCACCGCCAGTGCCCTCACCATCGCCCCAGCGCTTCGGGCAGCGGTGTATGCCCAAGGCTCTGACAAGCCTGAAAAAGAAGAAGTCAAGATTGGCTTCATTCCGCTGACCGACTGCGCCAGCGTGGTCATGGCGTCTGTGCTGGGCATCGACAAAAAATACGGCGTCAAGATCATTCCCACCAAAG
>CAIMWY010000466.1 GCA_903845315.1 uncultured Burkholderiales bacterium | reverse complement strand
GCCAACACACCGCCGGGAGACATTTGCCCCGTTTGCAACAACCAGGCAATGCGGGTGGTGAGCACTCGCGTTTTGCCCGAGCCTGCGCCAGCCAAGATCAGCGCATGCTCGGGCGGCAAGGTGACCGCTGCAGACTGCTCTGGGTTGAGACCTTGCAGCAAAGGGGAAGTGTTGGAGGTGGCCGAAGCCGATTGGGTGTCAAACCCGGAAGAAAAATGCATGACGCTGATTTTAGAGAGGTCCATGCCAAGCGCTGTTAAAATCAGCCACCGGGCCCAAGATTCTTGCGCTCGGTTTTTTTTGGACTGCCCTAGTGCGTCAGAAAAACCGACCAAGCCAAGCGCTCAATCTTCGAACGTTTTTTTCTGGAGCTTGGGATATGGAAATTTTTGATTACGACAACATCCTGTTGTTGCCACGCAAGTGCCGCGTGGAGAGTCGCTCAGAGTGCGACGCTGGCGTAGAACTCGGCAACCGCAAATTTCGCTTGCCCGTGGTACCCGCCAACATGAAAACCGTGGTGGATGAAAACATCTGCCTGTGGATGGCACAAAACAACTATTTTTACGTGATGCACCGCTTCGACCTGGACAATGTCCAGTTTGTGCGCGACATGCATGCCAAGGGCGTCTATGCCTCGATCTCTTTGGGCGTGAAAGCCCCAGATCGCGCCACGGTGGACCAACTGGCCGCTGAGGGCTTGGTGCCTGAGTTCATCACCATCGACATTGCCCACGGACATGCCGACAGCGTGCGCGACATGATTGGCTACATCAAAGGCAAATTGCCCACCAGCTTTGTGATCGCGGGCAACGTGGCCACGCCTGAAGCGGTGATTGACTTGGAAAACTGGGGCGCCGACGCCACCAAAGTGGGCGTGGGCCCTGGCAAGGTGTGCATCACCAAGCTCAAAACCGGCTTTGGCACCGGCGGCTGGCAGCTGTCAGCGCTCAAGTGGTGTGCCCGTGTGGCCACCAAACCCATCATTGCCGATGGCGGGATTCGCAGCCACGGCGACATTGCCAAGAGCATCCGCTTTGGCGCATCGATGGTGATGATTGGCTCGCTGTTCGCAGGTCACGAAGAGTCGCCCGGCAAGACCGTGGAAGTAGACGGCGAGTTGTTCAAAGAGTATTACGGCTCGGCGTCAGACTTCAACAAGGGCGAGTACAAGCATGTGGAAGGCAAACGCATCTTGGAGCCGATCAAGGGCAAGATGGCCAACACGCTGATTGAGATGGAGCAAGACGTGCAGAGCTCGATCAGCTACGCCGGTGGCACCAAGCTGATGGATGTGCGCAAAGTGAACTACGTCATCTTGGGTGGCGACAACGCAGGCGAACATCTGTTGATGTGATGGACCTAGCGCCCCTCGAGCAGCCTGCCGTGCCCACGCACCGCAGGCTGTTTTTTAGGCCATCAGAGCCAGCGTAAGCTGGTGCAAACGATGGCCAGGTTGGGCAAACGCCTCGACGATGCTGAAGTGCTGCAAGCCAGGCAAAGCCTCTGACACTGGCACACGTTGTTTGCCCCAGGCTTGTTGAATCAACAGGTTGTGACGCAAGAACTCGGCGCTCTCCAAAGCACCTGCCACGGTGAAAAACCGACCTGTCTTGGGAGCGGGCATCCAAGCCGGGCTGCTGCGCAGCGCATCTTGGGGGGTGAGATGCAGGTCTGACAAGAAAGGTGTCATGCGCACTGACTCCAATTCAAACAGGCCAGAAATTGACAGGGCGCGCTGCAACAAGTCTGCAGGCAAGTCTTTGGCATAGGCCTTCCAATGGCAGGCCAACAACATGGCGGCCAAGTGCCCACCCGCCGAATGGCCCACCACCGTGATGCGGCTCGGGTCACCCCCAAAGCGCGCAATATTGCGCCACACCCAGGCCAAGGCTTTGACCATTTGCAGCGAGATGTCTGGTATGGTCACAGCCGGGCACAACGCGTAGTTGGGCACCACCACACATGTGCCTTGCGACGTATAGGCGGGTGCCACAAACGAGTGGTCTGCTTTGTCGAGCGAGCGCCAGTAACCACCGTGGATGAACACCAACACGGGCGCCCCCTTTTTGCCGGCCGTGCCGGAGGCGGGAAAAATGTCTAAGCTTTCGTTGGGTCCATGGCCATACGCCACGTCTTGAAAACAACGCGATGAGACACACGCAGCCTTTGAAGCGTCACGCCAGTGCGCAAAATGCGCGGCATGCGCGGGCACCAAAGCGCGGTTGTTGTACATGCTGTCTAACCAAGCGCCGTCGCGCGGGGTGGAACTCATAACTTTTTCTCCAATCGAATTTGCACATTGGTCCAGCTGCTGTCGCGTGTGCTGCTGCTTTCCACACCACTGTAACTGCGGTCGGTCACGTAATTGCGCGGATCAAGGTTGCTCAGGGTCAACCGCCACGAGGTGCTAGCGTCCACGCGCCACAAGCCGTACAGGTCCATCACACGTTTTTGTGACACGGTTAAAAACTCAGGTGCGCTCAGGTGACTGGTGTAGCCCGGGTTGTAGTTGATGTTGCCGCCGACGGTGAAGGGCATGCTGCGCAAGCGGTAGTCACCCCCGAGGTTGGCCGTCATGTCTGGTTGTTGGTCGAGTCGGTTGTTAGGCCCCACCACACTGAGCACGTGCGAGCGGTAAAAGCTCACGTTGCTGCGCACATCCACCGGCATGGCGCCATCGATCCATTGGTCCAAGCGAAACTTGGCTTCCAACTCGATGCCTTCAGTCACTGCTTGGCTGAAGTTTTGCGGTGTCGAGACCCAGCGGTTGCCATAAGCCGGATCTTGCGTGGTGACGTTGCGAATCAGGTTTTGAATTTCGCGGTGAAACACGCTGGCGCTGAGCACGCCGCCTTGCGGCAAATAACGCTCCACAGCCACATCCAAACCAGTGGCCAACTCTGGCTTGAGGTTGGGGTTGCCGATGCGGTCTGCATTGGTGGGCCCGTTGCCGCCGCCCAAGGCATCGTCACGTGAACGCACATAACGCGCCAACAGGGTTTGCATATTGGGGGTTTTGAAACTGCGCGTGAGGCTCATGCGCACTTGATCGCGGCTCTCAGGGTTGGGTTTCCACAGTGCATGCAACAAAGGGGTGAACACACTGTTGCGGTTGAGCACATCGCCGCTGCTGGTGGTGCCTTGTGTCGTCAGCTGCTCATAGCGAGCGCCCGCATGGGCTGACCAATGGGGGGTGAGTTGCCACTCGTCTTGGGAGTACACGGCAAAGCGCATCGATTGCGCTTGCAAGTCAGCATCGCCGTCGGCATAGGTGGCGGTGGCGTTTTGGGTGCGACGCACGGTCTCCATTTCCGCACCGCTCACCCACTGATGACCGCCTCCCAAGATCTGGGTGTATTTTCCATTGAGGCTGGCCGAGCGGTCTTGGGTGCGCGTGGCTTCTAGCAAGGTCGAGGCGTAGACCAAGCCAGCGCCCGTGGGCGTTTGGGTGAAGTTGGTGCGACTGTCCCAGCCGCCCACATTGAACTTCCACTCCATGTTGCTATCGGCGTTGAGTTTGCGCCGCCACTGGCCGTTCATGCGGGCCAAGCCAAAGTGGTTGTCATTGAACGTGGTGGCGCTGTCGTAAATGCGTGCAGCGCCGTTGGTACTTTGGTCCAACGCAAGGCTGCCAGGCGTGGTGCCGTGTGAGACCACCACAAAAGGCATGAGGGTCAAGCTCTCACCGGGGTCACCCTTCCATTGCAGGCGTCCCGTGGTGTTAAGGCCTTCGCGCACATAGTGGCTGTCGCTGACGCGGTTGCGTTGCAATGGCCCCGCATCGCGTTGCAAAGAAAGCTCACTGTGGTCAGGCGCCGCATAGCGGTTGACAGACAGGGTGTAGTTGCTGCTCCAGCGTTCGGTTTCTTGGTAGTGCGTGATCGAGCCGTTGGGCGAAGCGTAGCCCCCTTGCCAAGACGACCCGAGTTTGAGTTCGTCCGGAATGCCGCGCCGTCCCTCACGGGTGATGATGTTGATGGTGCCTGCAATGGCTTGTGCACCGGTTTCAGCGGTGGGAGCTCGAAAAATTTCGATGCGCTCGACCATCTCGGGGGTGAGAGATTCAACCGAAAAGCCGGGCGGCACGCGCTGGCCATCCAACAAAATTTGCGTGTAGCCCGCACTCAAACCCCGCATGCGAATGCCTGAACCACGCCCAGGAACCCCGCCCAAGGTAATGCCAGGCATGCGCTTGAGCACTTCGCCCAGATTGGCATCGCCTTGCCGCTCAATCTCTTCGCGACCAATGACGATCTTGCTGGCCGTCGATTCACGGCGCTGTTGGGTGTCATTGTCTCGACCACTGGTGATGTCGATGCGTCCCATGTCGGCGGCGGGCGGGGTCGCCGTTTGCGCTTGCGCCCAAGCAGCAGCCAAGAGCACAGGGAATAACCACAGCCAGTGCCGTGCGAGGTGTTGCTTTGTCATGCCGAAAAGTTTAGCGGCAAGGCAAAGCCCTTGCCGTGTAAAGTCTGGCTTTTACTTTTCCTTTGTTCGCCCCATGAGCCAAGCCGCCGAGCCCCACGCCTACGAGATCAAGAGCGCCTCGCTGCCTTTGGTTGCTTTTGTACTCAAAACGCATGACATCTCTCTACTGGAAGCGGATTTAACCCGTCGCCTAGGGGATACACCTGATTTTTTTGACAACGACCCCGTGGTGATTGACCTCCATGCCCTAGAGCCATCTGAGGCAGAGTTGAACTTCCATCACATCTGTGCGCTGTTACGCCAGCACCGCATGGTGCCCGTGGCCGTTCGTGGGGCACAAGCCCACCACATCGCCCATGCGCAGCAAGCGGGACTGTTCGAGGCGCATGACCTGAGCACCCAAACTACTGCCCCAAATCGCGTGGAGACGGTGGTGCAAGAGGTGATCCGCGAAGTCGAAGTGGTGCGTGAAGTGCCCGCTGCGCCACTCGGCGCCATGGTCATCGACAAGCCTTTGCGCTCAGGCCAACACGTCTACGCCAAAGGGCGTGACTTGATCGTGCTGGCGATGGTCAACCCAGGTGCCGAGATCATGGCCGATGGCCACATCCATGTGTATGCCCCATTGCGTGGCAAAGCCATTGCGGGCGCGCGCGGGAATGAAGATGCACGTATCTTCACCTTGTCACTCGAAGCAGAGTTGGTGTCGGTCGCTGGCACCTACCGAACCAGTGATACACCCTTACCCACGGAAGTGGCAGGCAAGCCCGCCCAAATCTCTTTGTTGGGTGATAAGTTGGTGATGCAGCGGTTGTAAAATCACCAATTGATTTTTCAGAACAACCAAAGGCTTACTTCATGGCAAAAATCGTTGTGGTCACTTCTGGCAAGGGCGGCGTGGGCAAGACCACGACCAGCGCCAGTTTTTCGTCTGGCTTGGCCTTGCGCGGTTTCAAAACGGTGGTCATTGACTTTGACGTCGGCCTACGTAACCTAGACCTGATCATGGGCTGCGAACGTCGTGTGGTCTATGACTTCATCAACGTCATCAATGGCGAAGCCACCCTGAACCAAGCCTTGATCAAAGACAAGCAGTGCGACAACTTGTTTGTGCTGGCTGCGTCCCAAACCCGCGACAAAGACGCCCTGACCCAAGACGGCGTGGAGCGCGTGCTGACTGAACTCAAAGGCATGGGTTTTGACTACATCGTGTGCGATTCACCTGCTGGCATCGAAGTCGGCGCCATGATGGCCATGCACTTCGCCGATGAAGCCTTGGTGGTGACCAACCCCGAAGTGTCTTCGGTGCGTGACTCTGACCGCATTTTGGGCATGCTCAGCAGCAAAACCCAACGCGCCATCAAGGGGGACACTCCCATCAAAGAGCATTTGCTGATCACGCGCTACAACCCCAGCCGTGTGGAAGAAGGCCAAATGCTGTCATTGGAAGATATCCAAGACATTTTGCGCATACCCTTGATCGGTGTGATTCCTGAATCAGAAACCGTTCTGACCGCTTCCAACCAAGGCTTACCTGCCGTTCACTTGGTCAACACCGATGTGTCCGAAGCCTACAAAGATGTGATCAGTCGCTTCTTGGGTGAAGACTTGCCCATGCGATTCACAGAACATGTCAAACCTAGTTTTCTGAAACGTATTTTTGGTGGGAAATAAGTCATGTCCCTCCTATCTTTTTTGCTCGGTGAAAAGAAAAAAACCGCCAGTGTTGCCAAAGAGCGTTTGCAGTTCATCCTCACCCATGAACGTTCGGATCGCAACACACAACCCGACTACCTGCCTGCCTTGCAACGCGATTTGGTGGCGGTCCTCTCAAAGTACGTGAAGATCAATCCAGACGACATCAAGGTCAACTTTGAACGTCACGACAACTTGGAAGTGCTTGAAGTCAAGATTGAATTACCTGACGCATAAAGCCTATTCAGTTAGATGCCCTAAAAAGAAAGCGTCCCGAGGGACGCTTTCTTTTTGTCGTCGCAGACATCAGCAAATTAACCGCCTTTGTTTGAGCGTTTACCTGGATTCTTTTTGCTGCGGGTGGCGACACCGCGCTCTAAGCTGATGCGTTGACCACGGCCACCGGTGCGTGGGGTGGTACCTGGCAAGGGGGTAGGAGCAGGTGTGCGCTTGCGGTCGGCTTCGGTGACGATTTTGTTGCCCATTTAATTTTCCAGAGAAAGGTTTAAAACCATATATTAGGCCACAGGTTGAGCCCGATTTATACCCTTGTGCACCCATAATCTCTTGAAACAAAGGTCGGTATGAATCCCAAAATCAGTGAATTGCTTGATCGCATCCGCGAGATAGAACACCAGATCGAGGAAGAAACTAAGCGCAGGCGCGCCGAGTTGCAAGCCGACTTTGAAGACCAGCGTGTGCGCTTTGAACGTGAAGTCTTGGCCCAACACCGTCGTTTCAAGACCGGCTTGATCCAATACATGCTCAGTTCAAACTGGTTGAGCGTTGTCACAGCGCCTGTGATTTACGCTGTGCTACTTCCCATGCTCGTGCTGGACCTGTTTGTGACGGTGTATCAACACATTTGTTTCACCGCTTACGGCATTGCATTGGTCAAGCGTCAGGATTATTTCATCTACGACCGCACCCACTTGGCCTACTTGAATGTGATTGAGAAGATCAACTGCGCATATTGCTCATACGGCAATGGCTTGATGGCTTATTCGCGCGAGATCGTGGCACGCACAGAGATGTACTGGTGTCCCATCAAGCACGCCCGCAAAGTACTGCACGCGCATCCTTATTACGCCGGGTTTGTCGACTACGGCGATGCCAAAGGCTATCAGCATGAATTGGACGTCCTGCGTCAGCGATTGACGGATCTTGACAACAAGAAAGACGCGCCTTGAACGACTATGCATCAAGTCCCCAGTGGCTAGATACAGCCACCTTGGTTTTATACCGACTGGCCAACTATGCCGTGATCAATCTGATCGATGATGCGGCCATGTTGTCCTTGATTTTTGTCTGAACTAGGGCGCACAAAAAAAGGCCAGTTGCCGAAACAACTGGCCTGCTTTGCACGATAAGTGCTTAGGCTTTAACGGTCAAAGCGCGGCTTAGGACTGCGTTTTTTTGCATCAAATCCACCCCCGCCGAAGGGTTTGCCTGCCGGGCGAGCAGGCCTGTCAAACGGCGTGCGACCGGCTTCGAAACCAGCTTGACGTGGGCCGCGCGCAGGACGATCGTCAAAGCTGCGTGGGCCTGCGGGATGGGCAAAGCCTTGACCGCCACCAAAACCACCGCGACCTTGGCTCTGGCCTTCGCCAAAACCACCGCGAGGTGCACCACCTTGACGGGCTTCAAAAGAGTTGCCAGCTTTGCGGTTGTCAAAACGGTCATTGCCGCCAAAGCCACCGCCGCCACCGCCACCGAAGTTGCCACCACGGCGACCGTCAAATTTACCGCCGCCTTTGCGCGGGGCAAAGTCACGACCACGTTCAACACGCTGGGTGGGCTCTAGGCCCGGGATCACTTCAGCCGTGAAGGGCTGACGTGTGAAGGCTTCGATGTCAAAAATTTTGCGTTTGTCACGGAACTCCGCCAAGGTCACAGCCAAACCATCACGCCCAGCACGACCCGTGCGGCCAATTCGGTGGGTGTAGTCTTCCGACTTCATGGGCAAGCCAAAGTTGAACACGTGGGTGATGGTGGGCACGTCAATCCCACGAGCAGCCACATCGGTAGCAACCAAGATCTGAACTTGGCCTTGGCGCAATGCCATCAAACGACGGTTGCGTAAACCTTGACTCAAAGCACCGTGCAATGCCACAGCAGAAAAGCCGTCTTGCTGCAAGTCATTGGCCAAACCGTCGCACTCGATTTGGGTGCTGGCAAAGACAATGGCTTGGTCAATGGTGGTGTCACGCAAAAGATGATCCAACAGGCGGCGCTTGTGCGTTGCGTTGTCGGCCCAATGCAAGATTTGGCGAATGTTGTTGTGTTTCTCTTGCGGTGAGTCGATTTGCACACGCTGGGGCTCACGCATCACGCGTGTTGCCAATTGCTGAATGCGCGGCGCAAACGTGGCGCTGAACATCATGGTCTGGCGACGCTGGATGGTGAGTTGGTTGATTTCGGCCAAATCGTCGGAGAAGCCCAGATCCAACATGCGGTCAGCTTCGTCAACCACCAAGAATTGAACTTGATCGAGTTTGATTTGCATGGAACGCTGCAAGTCAAGCAAACGCCCGGGCGTTGCCACCACCAAGTTGGCATTTTGCAGTTTGGCAATTTGCAACTGGTAAGGCATACCGCCCACCACGTTGGCCACGCGCAAACCACGGCAGTGTGTGACCAAGCCAATGGCGTCATGCGCCACCTGCTGAGCCAATTCACGGGTCGGACAAACGATCAAAGCGCCAGGTGTTGGTGCCTTGAAGTTGCGGGGGTTGGTGGGATCTTTACGACGTGCACGCTTAGGCGCAGGTTCACCTTTGGCAGCAGCCTCGGCCACCACAGCTTCCCATTCAGCCGTTTCTTTGGCGTCTTGGGCGTGCATTTGTGCGATCAGGGTGTTGAGCACAGGCAACAAGAAGGCGGCTGTCTTACCGCTACCGGTTTGGCTCGACACCATCAGGTCGTTGAACTTGCCAGCGGCACCGTCGTTCATGGCCAATGGAATGGTTTTGGATTGCACGGTGGTGGGTTGGGTATAGCCCAAGTCCCCCACAGCAGCAATCAACTCAGGCGCAAGTCCTAAGAGTTTGAACCCATTGGGTGCCGCAGGCACCACAGGCTCGTTAATTACTGCTAACTCAAGCGTGAAGCCCTCGTCATCAACAGCAATAGAAAGTTCAGCTGGCACAGCAGTGCCCAGCTCAAAAGAGTCGGTCATTTTCACGTCCGCTCGCATTGTTGCGGCGGCTCCGTCGAGGGTTGAACAACATCAACCATCAAACGAAGTTCTACGCCGTGCTCGGCGCGGGCGGCTCACTGTGTGAACCCTTGTGTGTGAGGTAGATGTGCGATGAAGCGTGCACATCATCGTGTGCAGCTTCCAATATTATGGCATAGATCCGGGGAAACCCGAATTAAAGTTTCAAAAAGTGCTCACGGTAGTGCATGAGTTCGTCGATGGACTCATGCACATCGGCCAAAGCCGTGTGCTTTTGCGCCTTTTTGAAAGCATTGAAGACTTC
>CAIMWY010000465.1 GCA_903845315.1 uncultured Burkholderiales bacterium | reverse complement strand
TTCAAAGGCATGAGTGTTTTGGAAAACATTTTGCTCGGACGACATGTGCATATGCAACCCAGCGCACTGGCGGCGCTGTTTTATTGGGTGTGGGCTGCCAAAGAGGAGGTTGCACATCGACGCGTCGTGGAAGAGATCATCGACTTCATGCAACTTCAAGATATTCGCGACGAACCCGTCGAGTCTATTTCACCGGGTTTGCAAAAGAGGGTGGAACTGGCGCGAGCCTTAGTGGCTCAACCTAAGCTGCTAATTTTGGATGAACCGATGGCCGGTATGAACCAAGAGGAAAAGGAATACATTGCGCGTTTCATTCTTGACGCACGTGATCAGCGCGGTGTGACGATCTTGTTGATTGAACACCACATGGATGTGGTCATGTCCATTTGCGATCGTGTGATGGTTTTGAACTATGGCGAAACCATTTCACATGGAAAGCCACGAGAAGCGATTTCAGATCCCAAGGTCGTGGCCGCATACCTCGGCCGTCGAGCTGCCAAGCAAGCAGGCGTTGCGGTTTAACAAGGCTCCTGACTATATGCGTGCATCAATCTCAAGGGCCAGTGCATGAGCAAGAGTGACGAATCCCCCCAAACTTTGATGTCTGCGCTGACACGCAACGCGCAGTTGCATGGGCAACGCATTGCCATACGCGAGCGCGATCATGGTATTTGGCAAGAGCAGACATGGTTGGATGTGCATGCCGACGTCTTGGCCGTGGCTGCTGCGCTCGAGTTACACGGTGTCGAGCCGCATCAGGCAGTGACGGTGATTGGAGACAACCGATCGCGACTTTACGTGGCGATGTTGGCCATTGGGGCACTGCGCGCGTTTCCGGTTCCGGTGTTTCCCGATGTACAGCCTAACGAGTTGCAGCAATACACCCGTTTTGGAACACCCGATGTGGCGTTTGCCGAAGATCAAGAGCAGGTCGACAAACTTCTAGAGTTGCGCGCCAAGGTGGGTCGCCCGGCGCTGATTGTGTATGACGATCCACTGGGCATCACTGGCTACCAAGCCCCCGGGCTTGTGGCGTATGAACAATTACTGCAAGAGGGTCGCCTTCGGTTGCGTGAGCAGCCGGGGTTGGCGCTTGATTTGTCCACGCGTGCACAACCGCAGGACTATGCAGTGTTGTTGCATTCTTCGGGTACGACGGGTCAGGCCAAGGGCGTTCCGTTGACGCATTCAAACGTAGTTGCAGGCGTTACAAATTTTGCGGCTGCCAAATGCTTTGCTCCAGGCGAGGAGCAGTTCGCTTATCTCCCCATTGCTTGGGTGGGTGACTTTATTCTCACTCTGGGTGCAGGGGTGTTGCTTCATTTCACGATCAATATCCCAGAGCGCCAAGAAACTGTGTTGCATGATTTGCGAGAAGTCGCGCCCACTGTCTATCTGGCGCCGCCGCGCGGTTGGGACAATATGTTGACGCGTTTGCAGGTTGGTATTGCCGAAACCACCCCGTTCAAGCGCGCGCTCTACAACTTTTTCATGCCACGCGCTATTTCCTTGGAACGCAAGCGCTTAGAGGGTGGCTCGGCCACAGTGGGTGAAAAGTTGGTGGCCTGGGTTGGTGAGATCATGGTGTATGGACCACTGAAAGATTTCCTCGGCATGTCGCGTGCAACGAATGCCTACACTGGCGGGGAGGCGCTGGGTGAAGATGCATTCGTGCTGTTTCGTGCGCTAGGCATCAACCTCAAACAGTTTTACGGACAAACCGAAACGGCTGCGATGTCGGCGGCGCAATCTGATGGCGATGTGAAGCTGCACACAGTGGGCAAGCCACTACCGGGTGTGGAAATGCGCATCAGCGAGAGTGGAGAAATATTGGTCCGCTCAGGCAGTGTGATGGGTGCTTATTTTGATGCCCCCGAGGAATCTGCGCGTGCCATTGTGGACGGCTGGCTTCATACCGGTGACGCCGGTTACTTTGAGCCTGATGGGCACTTGGTGGTGCTGGGGCGTGTCAGCGAGGTGGTGCACACCAGCGGCGGAGAACGCTACATTCCCAACTTCATCGAAAACCGCATCAAGTTCAGCTCGTATGTTCGAAATGTTGCGGTGGTGGGCGAAAACCGACCACAGCTGACGGCGATTATTTGTATCGACCTCGAAGCGGTAGGTTACTGGGCTGAGCAGCGATCTATTTCTTACACCTCGTATGCCGAGTTGTCCCAAGCCCGTGACGTTCAAACCCTGATTGCAGGCGTGTTGCGACATGTCAATGCCTTGCTCAAGCCGGAGCTGCGCATCCAACGCTTTGTCAATTTGCATAAAGACTTTGATCCTGACGATGGTGAAGTCACACGTACCCGTAAGCTGCGGCGCAACGTGGTCGAAGAACGGTATGCCCCGTTGATCGATGCTTTGTACAGTGACCAAGACAGTGTGACCATTGATGCAAAGGTGGTGTACGAAAGTGGCGAAATTGGAATGCTTCAACGCAGACTAGTCATCAATAACGTGGACTGAACATGGATTTCAACTACTTTGGCGAATTGGCGATCAATGGCGCATTGGTTGGGTTGATGTATGGGCTTGTCGCCTTGGGCATTGTGTTGGTCTACAAAGCTTCTCGCTACGCCAATTTGGCGCAAGGCGCATTCGCCATGACAGGTGGGTATTTGTGCGTGATGTTGACCACGTCGATTGGCATGCCGTTTTGGTTCGCGGTTCCGCTGACTGCTGGTCTCATGTTTGGTGTGGGGGTTCTGGTCGAACGCGTGGTGTTACGCCGCATGATTGGCCAACCGATCATCATGGTGTTGATGTTGACACTTGGACTTGAAATTTTGTTACGCGGCATGGTGCCGGGGTTGATGGGCTCAGGTGTCAGACGCCTCGATTTGGGCATTGCACAGGCGCCCATCTTTGTGGGTGAAATGCTGATCAACCGTGGCTACCTGATTGGGGGTGCTGTTGCGCTGGCGCTGATTACCGGGGCCATCTTGTTTTTCAATTCAAGGTTAGGGGTCACCATGCGCGCAGTGTCTGACGACCAAATTGCTTCTTGGTCAGTGGGTATTCGTGTGGAGCGCGTGATTGGAATGGCTTGGGGAATGGCGGGTATTTCGGCGGCCATGGCCGGAATCTTGTGGGGCTCGGTCCAAGGGGTCGATTGGACACTGTCTCTGCTATTGCTCAAAGCCTTGGCCATTGCAATTCTTGGTGGGTTAGACAGTGTGCCTGGCGTGTTGGTGGCGGGCATCATCATTGGCGTGTGCGAGGGCCTTGCTTCTGGTTATCTGGACGACTTGGTGGGCGGCGGTTCACGAGAGGTGTTGTCGTCGGTGATTATTTTGGCGACCGTGCTGATTC
>CAIMWY010000464.1 GCA_903845315.1 uncultured Burkholderiales bacterium | reverse complement strand
GCGCTATGAAACCGTTTGCGACCCACGTCTAAACGCTCGTCAATCGCTTGACCTTGCATTCCGCGTTGCAGAACTGATTCGCGACAAGAATTAGTGCCTATGGGCACAAAACTGGCGCACTCATTTGCGCTCACCAGTACATGGGGCGCGCCCAATACTGCTGCCGGCGTCATTGACCAAACAGGCACTTTGCATTTAAGCGGTGACGCGGAATTTAGGTTTCGACTTGCATCGATTAGCAAACTCATAACGGCTTGGTCTGCCCTCATTGCATTTGAAGACGGCTCCGTTTCACTTGACGATCGAGTCGGTCAAGAGGGATGCACACTTCGACATTTACTCAGTCATGCCGGCGGCTACGGGTTCGACAATGGTGCACCAATTATCAGCCCAGGTCGCAAGCGTGTGTATTCCAACACTGGTTTTGAAATGCTTGCTGCGCATGTCGCGACACAAGTCGAAATGAGCTTTGACGAATACTTATTTGAAGCGGTGTTTGCGCCGCTTGGTATGTCGTCGAGCGAATTGCTTGGCTCCCCCGCTGCAGACGTTCACTCAACGATTTCCGATCTTGCGTTATTTGCAGCCGAGCTTCGCGCACCGAGACTCATTGCGCGCAGTACATACATCGAGGCAACAACACCACAGTTCGGTGAACTCGAAGGCGTAGTTCCTGGCGTGGGCAGATTTGACCCGTGCCCATGGGGTCTCGGCCCAGAAATCCACGGCGCCAAGTCTCCCCACTGGATGGCAACTCGCAATAGCGCTTCAACCTTTGGACATTTCGGCGGTAGCGGAACCTTTGTTTGGATTGACCCTGTCGCAAACGTTGCATGTTTTGCGCTCTCCAACCGCGAGTTTGGTGATTGGGCACTTGACGCATGGCCGAAGTTTGGTGATGCAGTTTTAAATGAACTAGGTCGATAGTGAGATCTCTCTAGTGAGATCCAATTTATGACTCTCGACCTGCGCGATCACAAGGCGGACGCCTTTTTGTTGATGTCATGTTCGTTTGGCATTGCCACCGCCAACAGCGTGATTTTTGCCGCACTCGGCGACATTCAAGACAAATTTGGTTTCGCCACTTCAAGCCTTGGACTTATTTCTGGTGCCGGATTTTTGAGCGGATTCGTGATGCAACTCTTTATTGCTCCATACGCAGACCGCGGGCATGCAAAAAGACTGATCATGCTGGGTCTCTTGGTGAGTGCACTCGGCGCAATCCTCATGGCCACCAGTACTTCGCTCGTGCAGTTTGTTGTGGCACGCGCAGTCATCGGCTCTTCATTCGGTCTCGTCATGCCAGCCGTGCGTGCACTGATCGCTCATGTCGATCCAGAGCGGCGTGGCGAACGCCTTGGCAAACTCGCAGGCATTGAGCTGCTCGGCTTTGTCGCTGGTCCACTATTCGGCGGAATGATGATTGACCCGATCGGCCTTTCATCTACGTTCCTCGTTTTTGGAGGCATCAGCCTGCTCACATTGTTGCTCATTGCTTTTCGCTCGTTTCCCGAATTGCCAACCAACGAAACTTCACAACGTGCCAGCGTTGAATTACTGCGTTACCCGCGTGTTCGTATCGCAGTACTCACTGCCATGGCTATTCAGGCTCCAGTTGGAATTTTTGATTCGCTGTGGGATCGTTATCTCACCGATCTAGGTGGCGGCAACATGATGGTTGGTATCTCGTTCGGTTTGTACACCATTCCGTTTATCATTTTTGCTTCATATGGCGGCAGATTGGCCGACCGACACGATCCGCAAAAGGTCGCGATGTACGCGATGATCTTCGTTGTTCCAGCAGTTGGTGGATACGGACTCTTTCGATCGCTTCCCCCGGTTGTCGCGCTCAATGTTCTCGAAGGCATTGCGCAAGCATTGATGTATCCAGCATCGGCTGCCGCGGTCGCTCTTGCAGCACCAATTGGTCGCGCATCTGCAGCTCAAGGCCTTGCAGGTGCATCGGGTCTGTTGATGTCGATGTTGCTTGCATTTACGACGCCAGCAATTTATGGACACTTTGGTGGGGCAAACCAAAACGGAGGCATAGTTGCCTTCGGTGCAGTTGCCCTACTCATGGCATCACTTACAGCCCTTGCCGCCGTGATGTTGTGGCGACTGGGTCGCCAATCAAAAACTATTGAGGTCAGCTCAAGCGTTCGATGATCATGGCCATACCTTGGCCACCACCAACACACATCGACTCCATGCCGATTGTCTTGTTGGTCGACTGCAAACCGTTGATCAATGTCGTCATGATGCGAGCACCGGTCATACCAAACGGGTGACCAAGAGCAATCGCTCCGCCATGAATATTGAGTTTGTCCATCGAAATTCCCAAGTGCTTTGCTGACGGAATTACTTGTGCAGCAAATGCCTCGTTGATTTCAACAAGATCGACATTGTCGATGGTCATGCCAGCGCGCTTGAGCGCTTGACGACATGCTTCGATTGGGCCAAGACCCATGATCTCTGGGTTGAGACCAGACACGCCTGACGAAATGATTCGTGCAAGCGGAGTGAGACCAAGTTGCTTTGCTTTTGTTGCACTCATCACCATGACTGCTGCTGCGCCGTCATTCAATGGGCATGCGTTACCAGCAGTGATTTGACCGTCTGGACGAAACACTGGCTTGAGTGCTGCAAGACCCTCGGCTGTTGTGCCGTCGCGTGGACCATCGTCCTTGCTGATGACCGTTCCGTTTGGCAATGTGAGCGGAGTAATTTCGCGCTCAAAGAAACCGTTGTTCTGGTTCTTCACTGCAAGCTGTTGCGAGCGGGCGCCGAAGGCATCCATCTCTTCACGAGTGACACCTTCGATTTCGCGTACGTTCTCGGCAGTCTGACCCATCGAGATGTAAGCGTCCGCCAAACCTTGTGCAGGTGTCCATGTTGGCTGTCCGCCGGCGCTGCGCAACTTTGTGCGCTCGCCTGGACCCTTAAAGATTGGGTTCGGTGCCATGTCACTTGCACCATGTGCATAACGGCTTACCGTTTCTACACCTGCTGCAATAAAGCAATCACCTTCGCCGGCCTTGATGGCATGTGCCGCCATGCGAATTGTTTGCAAACTTGACGAACAGTAACGATTGACAGTCACACCGGGAACATCGTCGAGTCCAGCAAGAATCGCAACCATACGACCAATGTTGAATCCACCTTCACCTGCTGGTTGACCAATTCCGAGCATGAGATCTTCGACGTCAGTTGATTTCACTTGTGGAACTTTTGCCATCAACGCACGCACGATTTGTGCGGTCATTTCGTCTGGACGCAAATCGACGAGAGTTCCTTTATTGGCACGGCCGATTGGGCTACGGGCTGTTGCGACGATCACTGCTTCGGTCATGGGGTATCTTTCGTTCGGTTTCCAATAAATAGTTACGCAACGGTACCATTTCGGGATGCCTCAAAGTCCAGTTCAACTGACCCGAGTAGCCCCCGACCAGATCAATCTGTCAGACCCCGAGTTTTGGAAGGCGTCGCGAGAGCACCGCGAATCGGTGTTCTCCACGTTGCGCAAAGAGGCCCCAGTCAAATTCTTTCCTGAAATTGAGTTGATGAACTTTCCCGTCGGCCCCGGATATTGGGCTCTCACAAAACATGAAGATATTTGGCAAGCCAGCCGCAACCCTGACCTGTTTCAGAGCGGCAAGGGCACCAACATTCCCGATCTCACGATTGAGCTCAATGAATTTTTCGGGTCGATGATCAGCATGGACGACCCCAAGCATGTGCGGCTGCGAACCATTGTGTCCAAAGGCTTCACGCCAAAAGAGATCGCACGAATCGAAGAATACGTCAAGGTCAAGGCCCGCACAATTGTCGACACAGTGATTGAGAAGTTTGGCGACCGCGAATTTGATTTCGTTGAAAACATTGCCGCACCGTTTCCTCTACAGATCATTTGCGAGATGATGGGCATTCCACAAAGTGATGAAAAACAGATTCTTGATTGGACGAATGTCATTCTTGGCGCTGGCGACCCAGACTTTGGTGGAAGCCTTGAAAACCTCATCAACGTTGCGCTTGAAATATTTGCTTACGCACAAGCTCTCGGCGAAGACCGCTTAAAGACTCCGCAAGATGACCTCACCAGCATCATGATGCATGCTGAAGTCGATGGAGAACGCATGTCGCCGCAAGAGTTTGGCAGCTTCTTCATTCTTCTTGTTGTTGCTGGCAACGAGACCACCCGCAACGCAATCAGCCACGGAATGCTCGAGCTCACTCGCCTACCGGATGAGCGGGCAAAGTGGTTTGACAACTTTGAGGCCAACACCAAAACAGCTGTTGAAGAAATCGTTCGCTGGTCATCACCTGTCATCCACTTCCGTCGCACGGCCACGCGAGACACCGAAATTCGCGGCGTCAAGATCAAAGAGGGCGAAAAAATCGTGATGTGGTACAACTCGGCCAACCGTGATGAAGAGATTTACGAAAATCCGTACATCTTTGATGTCACTCGTGCTGCAGCTCCAGGCCAAGTTGGCTTTGGCGCCGGTGGGCCCCACTTTTGTTTAGGCGCCAACTTGGCGCGCCGCGAGATGGGTGTGATGTTTGAAGAGATCTACCGGCGTATGCCCAACCTACAAATCACTGGAGAGCCTGCCTACTTGCAGAGCAACTTCATCAACGGCATCAAGCGCATGCCGTGTCGCATTAATCCGTAAGTACTCGGTTGACAAGCGACCAAAAAGCGTCGCAGCCCATCTCGAGATGTTCGACTGGTGTGTCTTCTTCTTTGGTGTGCGAAAGGCCATTTGTCGACGACGTAAAAATCATTGCTGTCGGAATGCTGCGAGCCATCTCTGACGCATCGTGGAGCGCACCACTCGGGATTTCAACAACTGTGTCATGAACTTCATCAATTGACTGACGAGTCATCTCAATGAGTTTTGGGTCAAAGATCATTGGATCAATTGCAAAAATATGTTCCACCTTGACTTGACAACCCTCGTGCTCGGCCCACTTGGTTGCCGACGCCAATGACTCAGTAAGCATGTTGTTCAAACTTGTTGCATCAATGTGCCGCATATCGAGAGTGACCATGGTTTCACCAGGCACCGCAGTGACGACTCCAGGCCTGCAGCTGATTGAGCCAACCGTCGTAACGCCATTGTGCAATACACCGATGTCGGCAACTTCCAAAATAAATCTGCTGGCAGCGCGCAACGAATCTTTGCGCATGGCCATAGGCATAGTGCCCGCGTGTGCGGCTTGACCATTGAAAATGAAGCGCTTGCGTTCTATACCCACCGTGCCGGTCACTACCGCAATTGGTTGCCCCATTTGTTCAAGCACTGGGCCTTGCTCAATGTGCAGTTCAAGATACGCAG
>CAIMWY010000463.1 GCA_903845315.1 uncultured Burkholderiales bacterium | reverse complement strand
TGACGCAACTCACGCCCACGCCGTGCAAACCGCCAGACACTTTGTAGCTGTTTTGGTTGAACTTGCCGCCAGCGTGCAACTCGGTCAATGCAATTTCTGCTGCACTCCTCTTGGGCTCGTGTTTGTCATCCATCTTGACGCCAGTGGGAATTCCTCGTCCGTTGTCTGTCACGCTGATGGAGTTGTCACTGTGGATGGTGACCACAATGTCATCGCAGTGGCCAGCTAAGGCTTCGTCAATAGAGTTGTCTACGACTTCAAACACCAAATGATGCAGGCCTGTGCCATCAGATGTGTCGCCGATGTACATGCCAGGGCGCTTGCGCACGGCTTCAAGACCCTCAAGAATTTGAATTGATCCTTCTCCATAGCCTTCACCGGCGGCTTCTTGGTTGGGAATATTTGCAGTAGGTTCAGTCATGACAAGTTTTCGTTCGAGATGCAGCGGGCATCACGGGAGCTATCAAAAAAATAAGATCACACAATATTTAGATGCGCATTGGCATCACAACATATTTGAAAGTGGCGTTTTCAGGAATGGTGATCAAAGCAGAACTATTGGAATCTGCCAGATCTATTTGCACCATGTCTTGGTCCATATTGGTCAATGCATCAATCAGGTAAGTCACATTGAAACCAATTTCAATGGCGTCACCACCGTAATCAATTTCTAACTCATCGACAGCCTCTTCTTGTTCTGCGTTGCTCGAAGCAACACGCAACAGACCAGGCTCTAAATTCAAACGGACCCCTTTGAATTTTTCACTGGTCAAAATGGCGGTGCGTTGAAGTGTTGCCAGCAAAGCAGTACGTCCCAGTGTGATGGTGTTCTTGTGATTTTTTGGAATCACTCGGTTGTAGTCGGGAAATTTTCCTTCGACCAATTTGGTCACGAACTCCATGCCTTCAAAGCTGAACTTGGCTTGATTGCTGGCAAATTGCATGTCGATGGCACCTTCTTTGTCGCTCAACAAACGTTGCATTTCCAGTACTGTTTTTCTAGGCAATATCACTTCTTGACGAGGTACTTCAATGTCCAAAGTTGATGAGGCAAAAGCCAAGCGATGACCATCGGTCGCAACCAGGCTGAGTTGCTTACCTTCTGCAACAAACAAAATACCGTTGAGGTAGTAGCGAATGTCATGGACGGCCATGGCAAATGACACTTGATGCAAAAGTTCTTTCAGTGTCTTTTGAGGAACACTGAATGCAGGACCAAAACTTGCGGCTTCTTGGACCAATGGAAAGTCTTCGGCGGGTAAGGTTTGTAGAGTGAAACGACTCTTACCCCCTTTGAGAATGACTTTGCTTTGACTTGATTCCAAACTAACAGTTTGGTCAGACGGCATGGTGCGAAGAATATCAATGAGCTTTCGCGCGCCAATGGTGGTGGTGAAGTTGCCTGAGTCGCCATCCAGATCTGCCGTTGTGCGTATTTGAATTTCAAGATCACTCGTGGTCAATTGCAACGATGCACCCGTTTTGCGAATCAACACATTGGCCAAAATGGGCAAGGTATGGCGGCGCTCAACGATGCCTGCAATAGATTGCAGCACTGCAAGGACCTTGTCTTGTGTAGCCTTGAGAACGATCATGGTTTCCTCTTGATTTCTTAATTTAAATTAGTAGTAGTAGATAAGCACAGCTTGTTTCTGTGGAAAACAGCATTTTCCTCTTTTTTTTCAAGTACTTGAGGCAGCTTCAAAGGTGTGGGTAAGCTTGTTTTGTGGTGTTTCATCAAACTGGATAACTTATGAATATTGAAATGGTCTGTGGATAAGTCATGGGTTGTTCAAAATTCATCCACAGCTTTGTACAGATGCCCTTTAACCCTTAAGTGTTTGTTCAAGAACATGGAGTTGTTGGTTGAGTTCAGTTAATTGCAAACGTTCAGCGGTGATTTTTCGAACGGCATGAAGCACAGTGGTGTGGTCTCTGCCACCAAAAAGCTCACCGATTTCTGGCAAGCTCTTTTGAGTCAGTTCTTTAGCAAGGTACATGGCAATTTGTCTGGGTCTGGCAATCGAAGCGGGGCGCTTCTTTGAATACATATCGGCAACTTTGATCTTGTAGTAATCCGCCACTGTTTTTTGGATGTTTTCAACAGAAATTTGCCGATTTTGAATCGATAACAAGTCGCGCAATGCATCACGTGCAAGTTGAATTGAGATTTCTTTTTGGTTGAAACGTGAATAGGCCAGAATTTTCCGCAAGGCGCCCTCAAGCTCACGCACGTTAGAACGAACATTTTTTGCAACGAAGAATGCAACTTCTTCTGGCATTTCAGTGCCTTCGTTGCGCGCTTTGCTGATCAAGATGGCAACACGCATTTCGAGCTCAGGGGGTTCAATGGCCACTGTTAGACCGGCGTCAAATCGAGAGACAAGACGTTCGTGAATATCCGTCAAACCTTTGGGGTACGTGTCGCTGGTCATCACAATGTGTGATTTTTTGGCCAGCAAAGCCTCGAAGGCGTTGAAAAACTCTTCTTGTGTTCGCTCTTTGTTGGCAAAAAACTGAACATCATCGATCAGCAGCAGGTCTAAGGAGTGGTAACGCGCTTTGAATTCATCGAAGGTTTTGCGTTGATAAGCTTTAACCACATCGGAAACAAACTGCTCTGCATGGATGTAGAGAACTTTGGCGTCAGGACGTTCTGCCAGTAACTTATTACCGACAGCATGCACCAAATGGGTCTTGCCCAAACCAACGCCACCATAGATAAATAAGGG
>CAIMWY010000462.1 GCA_903845315.1 uncultured Burkholderiales bacterium | reverse complement strand
TCGCAACACCGTAACGTACCCACCAGCCAAGGGATTGAAGCTGCAACCAGCTTCAATCCCTTTTTTGTTTTTTAACTCTGAATTCCTATGAACGAGTTGGACTCTTTGGTTAGCGGCGCACAGGCCTTGTTTGCGCAAAGCGCAACCCCTGCTGAACTTGAAAACGCCAAGGCCCAGTTTCTGGGTAAGTCTGGCCGCATCACCGAGTTGATGAATGGCATGTCCACCTTGAGCGTGGACGAAAAAAAGTCACGTGGTGCGGTCATCAACGTTGCTAAACAGGCGATTGAAGTGGCTTTGAATGCACGTCGTCAAGCCTTGGCCGATGCCGAACTCCAGACCCAACTGAAAGCTGAAGCTCTGGACGTCACGTTGCCTGGGCGCACGCGCACGACAGGGGGTTTGCACCCTGTGTCCTTGACACTTGAGCGCATCGAAGCCATCTTTGGTTCGATGGGTTTTGATGTGGCCCAGGGCCCAGAGATCGAGACCGATTGGTTCAACTTCACCGCCCTCAACACGCCGCAAGACCACCCGGCGCGCTCCATGCACGACACCTTCTATGTTGAAGGTGGCAGCCCTGATGCCCCCAACTTGTTGCGCACCCACACCAGCCCTATGCAAATTCGCCATGCGGTGCAACATGTCAAGCGCTACCAGTCCTTGATGGATGCGGGGCAGGTGATGCCTGAAATTCGTGTCATTGCACCGGGCCGCACCTACCGCGTCGACAGCGATGCCACCCATTCCCCTATGTTTCACCAGTGCGAGGGCTTGTGGGTCGGTGAGAATGTGAGCTTCAAAGACCTCAAAGTTGTCTTCACCGACTTTTACAGAACCTTCTTCGAAACCGACGACTTGGTGCTGCGTTTCCGCCCCAGCTTTTTCCCATTCACCGAGCCCAGTGCTGAGGTCGATATTCAGTTCGCCAGTGGGCCACTTGCCGGACGTTGGTTAGAAGTTGCTGGCTCTGGTGAAGTCCATCCCAACGTCATCCGCAACATGGGCCTCGATCCCGAGCGCTACATTGGCTTTGCTTTTGGCATGGGCACCGACCGCTTGACCATGTTGCGTTACGGCGTCAGCGACTTGCGCCTGTTCTTTGATGGCGACATTCGCTTCTTGAGCCAGTTTCAGTAATTCGCCCACCGACACGAGATTCACCATGCAATTCCCCGAATCCTGGTTGCGCGAATTCTGCAACCCTTCTCTCACGACCCAACAGTTGGCTGACACCTTGACCATGGCAGGTCTTGAGGTGGAGGACCTTCAACCCGTGGCGCCGCCGTTCACAGGTATCGTGGTGGGTGAAATCAAAGAAGCCGTTCAACACCCCGACGCCGATCGCTTGCGTGTGTGCCAAGTTGACGTGGGGCAGGGCAGCTTGCTCAACATCGTGTGCGGTGCACCCAATGCGCGCGTGGGTATCAAAATTCCATGTGCCATGGTCGGCGCCGAGCTGCCTCCTGGCGAAGATGGCAAACCCTTCAAAATCAAAGTGGGCAAGCTGCGCGGCGTGGAAAGTCAAGGTATGTTGTGCTCCGCCAAAGAACTCAAAATTGCCGATGACCACGGTGGTCTGTTGGAGCTGCCCTCCGATGCACCCTTGGGACTAAACATCCGCGAATACTTGCAGCTCGACGACACACTGCTTACCCTCAAGCTCACGCCCAACTTGGCGCATTGCTTGAGCGTCTATGGCATTGCTCGCGAACTCTCGGCTTTGACCGGGGCACCCTTGAAAGCACCCAGCTTTTCGGCTGTCCCCGCGAGCAACCACGATCAATTGCCCGTCAAGATCAGCGCCCCCGATTTGTGTGGCCGCTTTTCGGGTCGTGTGGTGCGTGGCGTCAACACCCAAGCCCAAACGCCTGAATGGATGGTCGACCGATTGGCCCGTTGCGGTCAACGCAGCGTCAGTCCCTTGGTCGACATTTCAAACTACGTGATGTTTGAATTGGGCCGACCCTCACATATTTTTGACCTTGACAAAATACACGGAGGCTTGGATGTGCGTTGGGGCAAACCAGGCGAATCGCTCATGCTATTGAATGGCAACACCGTCACGGTAGACGACAAAGTAGGCGTGATTGCCGACGACACCCAAGTCGAATCGCTGGCGGGCATCATGGGCGGCGACGCCACTTCCGTGAGCGACACCACGCAAAACATTTACATCGAAGCTGCTTTTTGGTGGCCATCAGCCATCACAGGTCGTTCTCGTCGTTTCAATTTCAGCACCGACGCTGGGCATCGCTTTGAACGCGGCGTGGATCCACAGTTAACCGTCGAACACATAGAGCGCATCACCCAACTGGTGGTCGACATTTGCGGTACGCCTCAGACCACCGTGGGTCCTGTGGTCGACCAACAAATCAACATGCCTGCAGCCCAATCGGTCACCTTGCGTGTGGCCCGTGCGGTCAAGGTCATTGGAATGCCATTGACTCAGCAACGCGTCGCGGATGCTTTGCGAGGCCTGGGTCTGTCGGTGAGTGAGCGCGAGGGCACTGTGACGGTGCAAGTTCCGTCATACCGATTCGACCTGCAGATCGAAGAGGACTTGATCGAAGAAGTTGCGCGCATGGTAGGTTACAACAACTTGCCCACTACACCTCCGCTGGCGCCCATCACCGCCAAAGTGCTTCTCGAATCACAACGCAGTCCGCACTCGGTGCGTCACCATTTGGCTGCTTTGGGGTACCAAGAAACCATCAACTTCAGCTTTGTCGAAGAACGGTGGGAGCATGAACTCGCAGGCAATGCCGCCCCCATCAAACTGCTCAACCCGATCGCAAGCCAGATGAGTGTGATGCGTTCATCGTTGCTGGGTTCCTTGCTCAGCGTGGTCAAGTTCAACGTAGACCGCAAGGCCAGCGCTGTGCGCGTGTTCGAACTGGGTCGTGTGTTCAAGAAAGACCTATCGGTGAAAGACAGCGATACCACCGTGCAAGGCTTTGACCAACCCATGCATGTCGCAGGCGTCGTGTTTGGCAGTGTGGCGCCCGCGCAGTGGGGCTGCAAAGACCAGGTCGTTGATTTCTTCGACGTGAAAGCCGATGTTCAAGCCTTGATGGCCCCTGCGCAGCCCCAGTTCGAAGCCGCAGAGCATCCAGCCATGCACCCCGGCCGTTGTGCCAAGGTGTTGCTCAATGGCCAGTTGGTTGGCCATGTGGGCGAGTTACACCCACGTTGGCGTCAAAGCTGGGACTTGTCTCAAGCGCCTGTGATGTTCGAGCTACAACTTGATGCAGTGCTCAGCCGCCAACTACCTGTGGCCAGTCCTGTGGCACGTTTTCCTGCCGTGGAGCGCGACATTGCGGTGATTGTCAAAGAGGGCGTCACCCATGCGGCCCTCATGGCGGCGGTGCATGCCGCACCCACACAAGGCTTGTTGCGAAATGCGGTGCTGTTTGATGTTTACCGGCCCAAGACGGAGAATGCTGGCATGTCCTTGGACGAGAAAAGTTTGGCGGTACGCCTGACCCTCAACAGCGACGAAGCCACTCTGAACGAAAGTCAAATTGATTCGGTCGTTCAAGCCGTTGTTTCGCAGTTGACTGCCCAAATTTCCGCGCGCCTACGTGCTTGATGCATCTGGATATAAAGTAAGACCCCTATGGAACTTTCATTCGAGAGCCTTGAGTCCCCCGCACTGACCAAAGCCCAGTTGGCTGATTTGCTGTTTGAGCAAATTGGCCTCAACAAGCGCGAGTCTAAGGACATGATCGATGCATTTTTCGATCTCATCGCGCAAAGCTTGGTCGAGGGTACTGACGTCAAAATTTCCAGCTTTGGTAATTTTCAAATTCGCACCAAAGCACCACGACCAGGTCGAAATCCACGCACGGGTGAAGCCATTCCCATTCAAGCACGCCGCGCCGTGACATTTCATGCAAGTCACAAGCTCAAAGAGCAAATTCAAGGTGACGCAAGCCCTAAAACAGAGGCTTAAATTTCACACTGTGGGTGTGGATGCACTATTTTGTTCTTGAAACGAAAAAAGTAACAACACGAAGGCAATCTTCGTGTAACCTCTGCGATCCCGTTTACAAGTGTCTGATTTCATGGAGAAATCCATTCTTCCTCCCATCCCAGCCAAACGCTACTTCACCATTGGCGAAGTGAGCGATTTGTGCGGCGTTAAGCCGCACGTGCTGCGCTATTGGGAGCAGGAATTCACGCAATTGCGACCGATGAAACGGCGCGGGAATCGTCGCTATTACCAGCACCATGAAGTGCTGATGATTCGTCGGATTCGTGACCTCTTGTATGACCAAGGTTTCACCATCAGTGGCGCACGCAACAAACTCCAAGAACTGGTCCAGCATGATCGCGACAAACGTCGCATCAGTGGGGATTTGTTGGATGAGGCCTTACATGATGATGAAGAAGACTTTGAATATCCGCGTGAGGCTGACACATCAGTTGCCAACACTTCATCGTCTTCTCCATTGCAGGCGACCGATGAAACGCTGCATGGTTTGCGCAAAGAGCTCGCGCAAATTCGCGATCTGCTGTCAGAGTCGGTCTGAGTCAAGCTATAATGATTTCTTTCGGCGTGTAGCGCAGCCTGGTAGCGCACTTGCATGGGGTGCAAGGGGTCGCGAGTTCGAATCCCGCCACGCCGACCAATTAAATCAAAGGGTTAGTTCTCAAAAGTAACTAGCCCTTTTTGCTTTTTTCTTTAAGCAGCCTTTCCCTCGAAAATCACACTTTAAGGCTTGAGTGTCAAAGGCAGCGCAAACAAAAAATGAATGAATGCATCTAGTTTTGCAGATCCAAACCTGCTTTGTGGGTAAACCACAGACAAGGGCTGCCCCAAGGTTTGGTAATCCTCCAAAATCTGTATCAATTCTCCACGTCGAAGTGCATCTGTGACTAAATAGAAAGGTGTGTGAATAATGCCCAAACCTTTCCGTGCCAACTCAAGCAACACCGAGGCGTGTCCGGATGTCACGCTGCCAGTGGGTTGAACCACCCATCTTTCTTTTGCTTTCTCGAAGATCCATGTTCTTGTGACTCCTCTGCTCTCTAGCAGATAGCCCAAACAGTTATGTTCAGACAACGTTGTTGGTGATGTTGGTCTGCCATGTAATGCCAGATATTGAGGGGATGCCGCAGTTACGAACGGACGGGAATAGATCGTTTTTGCGATCAATCGTGAGTCAGGCACTTCACCAACACGTATCGCCATATCGAAACGTTCTTCCACCAAATCTGGAAAGCGGTCGGTCAGAACCAAGTCGATTCGCAATCCAGGGTTTTGGTCTAGAAAACCGCTGAGCACAGGGGCCAAAACGTATTCTCCAAATGTTACTGGTGCGCAAATTCGTAAAAGCCCCTGAGGTGCCGAGCCGATTGACTCTACAAGTGCTCTGGCATCCTCCATGTCATGCACCAAGGACTTGCATCGGTTGAAAAAACTAAAACCTTCGGCGGTCAAGGTCACCTCTCTTGGGGATCGATGAAACAAACGAACGCCTATGTCTTTCTCAAGTCTTGACACCGCTTTGCTCACCGCAGAGGGCGTCACTCCTAGGAGTCTTGCAGACTGAGTAAAGCTGTGTGACTCGGCGGCACGCACAAAGGCGGTCACGCCAGAGAAGATATCAGATTGGTTCATTCTGTGCTATTAATTCATTTTTAGTATGCCTAAATCATAGTCGACAAGACATGGTTTCATGCATAACATGGCCGTCAAGGATAAAAGGGGGACATATGAGCCATCAACATCTGACGCGTATGACTTGGATTGCGAGTGCATTTTTTGTGCTTTTTGCCAGCATGGTTGGAGCCCAAACTACGTCGGCACTTACAAAAGTTGTGATCCCGTTCCCACCTGGTGGCCCGGTGGACATCATCGGACGAATCGCGGCCGACGCATTGAGAAATCAACTCAAAACAACGGTGACCGTTGAAAACAGACAAGGCGCTAATGGAGCAGTAGCCGTCAACACGATCAAGCAAGCCCCAGCAGATGGAAGTCATTTGTTGATCGTCAGTTCTGGGATGATCACTTTCAGCCCACATCTAGACAAAGCCATTGGCTACGACCCCCAGCGCGACTTGGTGCCCATCGTCAATATTGCTTATGCGGACATTGGACTTGTGGTTGCCAACAATGTCCCAGCCAATACCTTGCATGAGTTCGTGACGCTGGCCAAAACAAGTGCAACCCCCTTGGCGATGGGATCAGCTGGGACTGGCAATCTGACGCATGCCTACATTGAGCTCTTTAAGGACTCTGCAAAAGTCAATATATTGCATGTGCCATACAAAGGCGCAACGCCAGCGCTGACTGATGTGATGGGAGGACAAATAGCAGGGATGTTCATTGGTTTGTCGTCGGCACTGCCATCAGCCAAAGCCGGCAAAGTCAAGGTCTTGGCCGTGGCGGGGCGTCGCAGCGCCATTGCACCAGACATCCTGACCTTTAATGAACAGGGCTTTTCAGGAATCGAAATACTGCCGTGGTTTGCAGTGATGGGCCCTCCCGGAATGTCGTTGCAAACGCGATCTGCAATTGCTGCTTCCTTTGCCCGGGCGTTAGAAGCTGAAGAAATTAAAACAAGACTGCAGAGTGCTGGAGCCACTGCATGGGTCTTGAGCGGAACTGAATTCCAACAAATGATTCAAACTGAAAGCGACACCTGGAAAAAGCTGATTGCGGATAAAAAAATAAGTTCTGATTAATCCACATACCTACTAACTGGAGGCCCTAGATGCCAATTGCTAAAGTCAACAACACAAACATTTATTATGAAGTCAAGGGAAGTGGTCCCCCAATCATGCTGTTGCCGGGTTTGGGGCGCGGCACCAGCTATTTCGATGCCATCACCCCCTCTTTGCAAAAAAACTTCACAACCATCGTGATGGATCCCCGAGGCATAGATCGCTCTTCAAGGGTTGATAAATCCTTAACTGCTGAGGTATGGGCCACTGATTTTTCGTCTTTACTTGATCAACTCGGGTTTGACAAAGCGCACATTTTGGGTTCATCACATGGGGGAAGCATGGCCATGGCCATGGCGCTTCAGCACCCTGAAAAAGTGGATACCTTGATGCTGTTCGGTGCTTTTTCAGAGCTCAATCGATTCATCACCCTCAACCTCAATTTGCGTATTCGCTTGGCACACAAATTAGGCATGGATGAAGATATGCGCGACTTCATCGCCTTGTGGACATTTGGGCACGAATTCTTAGAGCATGAAAATGCAGACATGTTTTTGGCAACTCAACTCAAGGCGGTTCGAGAGCACACGCCAGAGCGCTATGAAATGATCTGTAAGTCGATGCTTCATTGGGGACGTAAATTGCCTGGGCAAGAGGGCGAAACGATAGTTACGGATTTATTGCATCAAATCAAATGCCCGACCTTGGTTTCATGTGGCATGCGAGATTTCTGGATACCCGCCCACTTCAGCAAAATCATCGCAGACAAGATCAAGCATTCGGTTTATATCGAAATGCCTCATTGCGGACACATCGCAATTCGGGAAGACCCGTTGGGTTGCACGCAAATGATTGAAAACTTTGTTCGCAATCGTGGTGCGTAATCGCCACAGATAAAAATGCGTGTTTTTACATAGAACGGGAAAACACTTACAGATATTTGTGGAAAAACAAATAGTCTTAAGCATGGGTTATTTCAGAGTTAATTCCATCTTTTTTCTCAAAATAAAGGCGGCAACGATGCGTAAGTTCTATAGTTTCATTCTGACTTCTTTGTCTGTATTTCTTTTGGGATTCGCGCCGCAGACTTTGGCGCAGCAAGCACGAACTACCATTCGAATCGCCAATTTGGAAATCAGTCCTTTTCTGCCAGTGGCCTATGTTGCAAAACTTGCAGACAAGTACAACCTCGATGTCAAGATCACAAACTTCAGGCTAGGACTGCAGGCGGCGCAAGCCCTCAAATCTGGTGAAGTTGATGTGGCTGTGGGTGGTGTCGAAGCCGCAATTTCAGCCATTGCAGGTGGAATGCCTGCTGTCATTGTTTCGAGCGTCTCTACGGGCGGTATTGCTTGGGTTGCGCAGCCTGATCAACCGATACAAACAGTCAAAGACCTCAAAGGCAAAAAATTTGCAACCCTCAGAGGCCTTCATGAATTGGTCATGCGCGTGGAGTTTGAGCAAAATGGCTTGACCATGTCAACCGAGCCAGGCAAGGCGGACGTGCAAGTGATGTACATCAACAGCCCTCCAGCGCTGATCGCAACGATGAAATCCAAAGAGGTTGACGCCGGATCGGCTCCTGAGCCATTTCCCAGTCGCGTCGTGACAGAAAGATTAGCCAAACCCATGTTGAAGCCCTATGACACACCGTTGGGAAATTTACCGCGTGCTGTGTTCATGTCCAAAGCATTTTTTGAAAAAGAAAAAGATGCCTCCCAACGCTTTGTGACTGCCTTGGTTGAAGCCACCAAAGCGCTGCGCGACAACCCCAAACTGGCCGCTGACTTCGCCTTGAACGATGCCCTCAAAGGTTCAATGAGCGCTGAGGATTGGGCCCTAAGTGCCACCAACATGACCTATGACGTTTCGCTCACAGTGCCTGGGGTTCAAGCCTATGTTGACTACATGTTCAAGTACGGCATGATCAAGCAAAAATTTTCCGCTGCTGACTTTACTGATTTGTCCATGCTTGAAAAAGCCAAGGTACAAGTTCGATGGTGATGGGTAGGTTTTGAAAGTGGAAAACCTGTTGACAAAATCGCACAATCACCGCCAAAAGTTTTTGCGTGTATTGGAGCGCTGGTGGTTTCCGTTGCTGCTGCTCTCAGTTTGGGAGTTTGCTGTTGCGCGCGGTGTTTTGGACCATTCATTTTTCCCCGCCCCATCCTCCATGGTTGCAGTGATGTGGGAGGATATTTTGTCGGGCAAGCTCGCCAGCGATTCATGGGCTAGTTTTCAACGCTTTGCCGCAGGTTTATTTCTCGGCTCGGTCATTGGCGTCATGCTGGGTTTGTTTATGGCCATGTGGCGTCCAGTGGATGCCATGCTGTCTGCACTGGTTCAAATCGTTCGTGCCATTCCTCCAATCACTTGGATTGGTTTTTCAATTCTCTGGTTTGGCATTGGAACAAAACCAGCCATCTTCTTGATCACCCTTGGCACGGTCTTTCCCATGCTGATCAATACCTACGATGGCGTTCGTCAAGTTGACGCAATTTACTTGCGAGCTGCACGTAACCTCGGTGCAAAACGCTGGATGCTCTTCAAAGATGTCATCTTATCCGCCGCGCTTCCAACCATCCTCACAGGGCTACGAGTCAGCATTGGCCTGGGATGGATTCTCATGGTGGTGGGCGAACTGATTGCTGTACCCAATGGTCTAGGCGCCACCCTCATGCGAGCTCAAGACTACAACCAAGTTGACCGAATGTTGGCTTACATGATTGTGATTGGCTTGTATGGTTTTCTATCTGATATTTTGCTGGTACGGGCCTCGCATTATTTGTTGCGCTGGCAACGTGGAATGGAGCGGTAGTCCTGATGATCGAGCTTGATCAACTCCATAAACAATTTTCCAGTCGCGACGGCAGTCCGTCAGTGATTGCTTTAGACAATGTATCGATTCACCAGAAAAAAGGGGAGTTCCTAGCCGTGATGGGCCCCTCGGGATGTGGGAAAACCACCTTGCTCAACATCATTGCTGGATTTGAAAGCGTAAATTCAGGCACGTGCAAAGTGGCAGGTCAGTTGGTTCACACGACGGGTCCAGATAGAGGCGTGGTTTTTCAAGAGTACGCCTTATTTCCATGGATGACTGTGGAGCGAAATGTCACATTTGCAATGCAAGCCGCCGACAAATGGACCGAGGGTAGTGCTGTGCGAGCAAGAGAAATTCTTGATCGAATGGGTTTGTCAAATTTCCGCAATGCTTTTCCAAAGAATCTCTCTGGTGGGATGCGTCAGCGTGTCGCAATTGCAAGAATATTGGCAATAGATTCTCCCGTGATGCTGATGGATGAACCATTTGGGGCGCTAGACGCTCTAACCCGAGGTGTCTTGCAAGAAGAGTTGATGCACTTGTGGCGTGAGACAAACAAAACTAT
>CAIMWY010000461.1 GCA_903845315.1 uncultured Burkholderiales bacterium | reverse complement strand
GCCGACCCACGCTCGGCTTTTGTTGCATGCTGACTTTTCAACAGATCATCCTCAAGCTCCAGACCTACTGGGCCGATCAAGGCTGCGCCTTGCTCCAGCCCTATGACATGGAGGTCGGTGCCGGCACCTCGCACACCGCCACCTTCTTGCGCGCCCTCGGCCCCGAACCCTGGAAAGCCGCCTATGTGCAGCCCAGCCGTCGCCCCAAAGATGGTCGCTATGGCGAGAACCCCAACCGCTTGCAGCACTACTACCAATACCAAGTGGTCTTAAAGCCCGCGCCCAGCAACATCTTGGAGCTGTACTTGGGCTCGCTCGAAGCCCTGGGCTTTGACCTGAAGAAAAACGACATCCGCTTCGTCGAAGACGATTGGGAAAACCCCACGCTCGGCGCCTGGGGCTTGGGCTGGGAGGTCTGGCTCAACGGCATGGAAGTCACCCAGTTCACCTACTTCCAACAAGTCGGCGGCATTGACTGCCAGCCCATCACCGGCGAAATCACCTACGGCCTAGAGCGCCTGGCCATGTACCTGCAAGGCGTGGACAACGTCTACAACCTCACCTGGACCAACGGCTTGAGCTACGGCGACGTCTACAAACAAAACGAAGTCGAGCAGTCCGCCTACAACTTCGAGCACAGCGACGCCGACTTCCTGTTCACCGCCTTCGGTGCCCACGAAAAGCAAGCCCAACACCTTGTGACCCAACAACTCGCTTTGCCCGCCTACGAGCAAGTCCTCAAAGCCGCCCACACCTTCAACCTGCTCGACGCCCGAGGCGCCATCAGCGTCACCGAGCGTGCCGCCTACATTGGCCGCATCCGCCACCTGGCCCGTGCCGTGGCGCAAAGCTATTACGACAGCCGCGAGCGCCTGGGCTTTCCCATGGCCCCGCGCGAATGGGTGGCCCACATGCCCAAGAAAGCCGCCTGACCATGAGCACCCACAACCTCCTGATCGAACTCTTCGTCGAAGAGCTGCCCCCCAAAGCCCTGCACAAACTCGGCGACGCGTTCTCTGCCGTGCTGCTCGAGCAGCTCAAAGCCCAAGGCCTCGCCTCGGCAGAGTCCACCGTCACCCCCTTTGCCTCACCCCGCCGCTTGGCGGCGCACATCACCCAAGTCGCGCCCCAAGCCGATGACCGTGCCGTGCAACAAAAACTCATGCCTGTAGCCGTCGGCTTGGACGCGGCTGGCAAGCCCACCCCCGCCTTGCTCAAAAAACTCCAAACCATCGGTGCGGGCCCTGAGACCGTGGCGCAACTCAAGCGCGCCCCAGACGGCAAAGCCGAGGCCCTGTTCTACGACAGCGTGGTCCAAGGTGCCAGCCTGGCCCAAGGCCTGCAAAAAGCCTTGGATGAGGCCATTGCCAAACTTCCCATCCCCAAAGTCATGAGCTACCAGCTCGAGACCGATTGCGAACTCCCCGGCTGGAGCAGCGTCAAATTTGTGCGTCCCGCCCACAGCCTGGTGGCCTTGCACGGCAGCACCGTGGTGCCCGTCAAAGCGCTGGGCCTGACTGCGGGCAACAGCACCCAAGGTCACCGCTTTGAAGCCCGTGTGTCCCCCGTGGTCTTGCAGCACGCCGACCACTATGCCGACACCTTGGCGCAAGACGGCGCCGTCATCGCCAGCTACACGCAACGCAGCCGCGACATGATTCGCCAACTCCGCGCCAAAGCGCAGCAGTGCCACGCCATGCTGGAGGTCGAGCGTGGCCTGCACGGCTTGAGCGACGCCGAGCTAGAAACCGCTTTGCTCGACAACCCGCTGGTGCAAGAAGTCACCGCCTTGGTCGAGCGCCCTAACGTGCTCATCTGCGAATTCGAAAAGCAGTTCCTCGACGTGCCACAAGAGTGCCTGATCTTGACCATGAAGGCCAACCAAAAATACTTCCCCCTGCTCGACGCCTCGGGCAAGTTGACCCACCAGTTCTTGGTGGTCAGTAACATCAGCCCAGACGACGCCAGTGCGGTGATTGGTGGCAACGAACGCGTCGTCCGCCCACGCTTGGCCGATGCCAAATTCTTCTTCGACCAAGACCGCAAAAAATCCCTGGCTTCCCGCGTCGAAGGCCTAGGCAAAGTCGTCTATCACAACAAACTGGGCACTCAGGGTGAGCGCACCGAGCGTGTGCGCACGATCGCCAAAGGCATTGCCGCTTTGAAGCTGTCCGTCAAGCAAAACACGGCGCCATCTGGAGCCTCCCATGGGCGAATTAACTTGCCGACCTTTGTGCGCGATGTCGACACTGCCGCACAGTTGGCCAAGACCGATTTGCTCACCGACATGGTGGGCGAATTCCCCGAGCTGCAAGGCATCATGGGCGGCTACTACGCCCGCCACGATGGCTTGGGCGACGCTGTGGCCCAAGCCATTGAAGACCACTACAAACCCCGCTTCGCGGGCGACGAGTTGCCACGTAACCCGGTTGGCCTGGTGGTGGCGCTGGCCGACAAGCTCGAAACCCTGGTGGGCATGTTTGGCATTGGCAACTTGCCCAACGGCGACAAAGACCCGTTCGCGCTGCGCCGTCATGCCCTAGGGCTGGTGCGCATGCTCAGCGATCCGCGCCTGCCACTGAGTTTGCAAGACGTCATCGCGCAAGCTGTGCCTGCATTTGGCAAACTCATCACAGACCCTTCGCAGGCGCTCATTGCCTTCATCTACGACCGCCTGTCTGGCAGCCTGCGCGAGCAAGGCTTCAGCGCGCAAGAAGTTGAAGCCGTCTTGGCCCTGCACCCCCAGCGCTTGAGCGACGTGGGCCAACGCCTCATCGCCGTGCGCGCCTTTGCCGCCTTGCCCGAGAGCCAAGCCCTGGCCGCCGCCAACAAACGCATTGGCAATATCTTGAAAAAAGCGCCCGAGGTCGACGCCCACGTCAGCGACATCTTGCTGCAAGAACCCGCCGAAAAAGCCCTCTACGCGGCCATGCAACACATCGCCCCCCTGGCGCACACCCAGTTTGAAGCGGGCGACTACACCGCCTCGCTGCAAACCCTGGCCGCCTTGCGTGAACCCGTGGACGCCTTCTTTGACAGCGTCATGGTCAACGCTGAGCAAACCGACTTGCGCCTCAACCGCCAAGGCCTACTCAAGTGCTTGCACCTTGCCATGAACCGCGTGGCCGACCTATCGTGTTTGGCCAGCTAAAGCCCCCACGCCCACGCTAACCTAGACCCACCATGCAGACCAAACTCGTCATCTTCGACCGCGACGGCACCATCAACCAAGACCGTGACGACTACGTCAAATCAGCCGACGAGTGGATCCCACTGCCCGGCGCGCTCGACGCCATTGCTCGCCTCAACCACGCAGGCTGGCATGTGGTGGTCGCCACCAACCAGTCCGGCTTGGGCCGTGGCCTCTACGACATGGCCGCGCTCAACGCCATGCACGCCAAAATGCACAAGCTCTTGGCCGCAGCCGGTGGCCGCATCGACGCCGTGTTTTACTGCCCACACAGCCCCGACGACCACTGCCACTGCCGCAAGCCAGCCCCCGGCTTGTTTGAACAAATTGCCGAGCGCTACGGCATGGACCTCACCCACGTGCCCGCTGTGGGCGACACCTTGCGCGACCTGCAAGCCGGCGCCGCCGTGGGCTGCGCGCCGCACCTGGTGCTCACCGGCAAAGGCGAAAAGTTTCAAGGCCAAGACTTGCCCAGCGAGTTTCCAGCGGGCACCCAGGTGCACGCCGATGCGTCGGCCTTTGCCGACTGGTTGCTGCAACAGCCTCAGCCCAGCAGCAAAAACACCGGCAAAACCAGCGCCAAACCCAGCCTCAAAACCGGAGCCCCCGCATGATGGCTTGGCTGCGCTCGGTGCTGCACATGGCCTTCATGTCTGTCACCCTCATCCCCTGCGCCTTACTCATCGTGCTGGCCTCGCTGTGTGGCGTGCGCGGCGACACCTTGTATGTGTGGGCGGCGCGCTGGCTGCGCCTGAGCATTGATGCGGCCCGCGTCATCATGGGCATTCGCTACCAAATACACGGCCAAGACAACCTGCCCGATGGCGCCACTAGCCCCGCCATCTTGCTGGTCAAACACCAGTCCACCTACGAAACATTTTTGTTGCCGGCCATCATGCCGCACCCCGTGGCCTATGTCTTCAAAAAAGAGCTGCTCTATGTGCCCTTCTTTGGCTGGGCCATTGGCCAGCTCGACATGATCCACATCGACCGCAGCCAACGCGCCAAAGCCTTCGCCAAAGTGGTGGAGCAAGGCCAAACCTTGCTGGCCAAAGGCGTGTGGGTGGTCATGTTTCCAGAGGGCACGCGCATCCCACGCGGGCAGCGCGGCCAGTACAAAAGCGGCGGCACCCGCTTGGCCGTGGCTACCGGCGCACCGGTCATTCCCATTGCCATCACCTCGGCCAAATGCTGGCCGCGTCGCGCCTTCATCAAGCACCCGGGCGTGGTCGACGTGTCCATTGGCCCACCCATCCCCAGCGTGGGCCGTGACGCCGACGCGCTGATGCGCGAGGTAGAGCAGTGGATCGAGTCTGAAATGCACCGCCTCGACCCCGAGGCTTACGCCCCCGCTGCCTGAGCACGTACAGGCACCCACGCATGAGCCGCTTCTTGCAACTTGTGCTGGACCTGTTTGACAGCCCCGTGCCGCCTGCGCTGCCCCCAGCCGAGTTTGCCCACCCGCGTGCCACGCGGCGCATCCAGCTCGGCCACACCCACGTGGCCTATGCCTTCAGGCGCAGCAAGCGCCGCACCATTGGCATGGCCGTGGGGCCCGATGGCCTAGAGGTCAGTGCACCGCGTTGGGTCACGGTGGGCGAGGTGGAATCTGCCCTGCGCGAAAAAGCCGATTGGATCGCCCGCAAACTGGTGGAGATGGGCCAGCGCCAACAGCAACTCGGCGCGGCCCGCATCGACTGGCGCCATGGCGTGGTCTTGCCCTACATGGGCGAGCAGCTGCAAGTGCTGCTCGACTCCAGCGCCACCCTCAAAAAAAGCAGCGTCCAGTTTGAGCCTGCACGTGCCCAGCATCCCCGGCAGTTCACGCAAGACCCCTCGGACCCACTCCAGCAGGCGCACCACCAGCCGCTGTTGCACACCTTGCGGCTTGGCCTGCCCCAGCAGGCCACACCCGCGCAAATTCGCGATGCGGTGCAGGCTTGGCTCATGCGCCAAGCCAAGGCCTTGTTCACCGAGCGGCTCAACCACTTTGCGCCGCAGCTGGGCGTGCAGTGGCATCGCCTGTCGCTCAGCAGCGCCGCCACCCGCTGGGGCAGCGCCAGTGCCAATGGGGCCATTCGGCTCAACTGGCGCTTGCTGCACCACAAGCTGGCCGTCATCGACTATGTGGTGGCCCACGAGCTCAGCCACCTGCGCGTGATGGACCACAGCCCCCGCTTTTGGCACACCGTGGAAAGCGTCATGCCCGACTACGCCGAGCGCCGCAGCCAGCTTAAAGCCGAGCTGCTGCCACCTTGGCACTAGCTCACTGGTAAGACACGGTGAATGTCGCAGTAGCGCTCAAGCTGCCTGCTTTGGGGGTGTTGCCTGAGACCGCCCGAATGCGGGCTTTCAGCGGGACGGTGTAGCTATTGACCCCGCTGCTTGTGGTGGCCAAGGTGTATGCCGTGCCGCTGGCAATGGGGCCACCGCTGTAGGCCAGTTCGACGCCAATGTAGCTGGCGTTGCCCCCGCTGTTAGCAATCAGCAGGGGGTTGTTCACATCGAAGGCTGTGTAGCTGAAAGTCGTTTGGATGGTGTAAGCGGCCCCTGGTGCGCCACATCCCGAAAAAACCAAATTAAAGGTTTTCCAATCTGTCTCGCTGGGGTTTGTCACTGAGGCTAAGGTGTGAGCGCCTAAATCCACGTTGGATATCGTGTTGGCCAGGCGGCAGCTCTTCGGGTCAAAGGTGATGAAGAAGGAAAAAGACTGTGACACGGGGACGACTGTTCTTGAACCAAATGTTGCATCGGTTGAATAAACCACCACGCCATCCAGGGCCGTTGCAACCAGCTTGGAACCCGGGTTAATGATGGTGGCTCCGCTGTAAGCATTGCTCAGCACATTGGCATTGGTCTTGATGTTGAATTTAAATCGCATCGAACAGCCCCACTTCGAGTTTGCTCCAAGCGCTGTGGCTGTCACGGTCGTGGCCGTTGATGAATTTGAATCGCAAGACAGCAAATCAATCCCTGTGGGGGTCACAGTCAAACCCGTGTTGTTTGTGACGTTGCCGTTGATGATCCGACTGGTGAAGGTCATGGGCACCCCGGTACAGCCTGAGATGATGTACTCCGTAAACCCACTGAAAACGGTGAAAGCATCTTCCATGGGATATTTGAAGGTTTGGTCACCACTCAGTGCGGCGACCGTGCCATCTGAGTAAAGTGACAGAGTCGGTCTATCACACGTGATACCCGCCTGCGCCTGTGCTGACCAGCCCGCCACACCCACCCAGCCACAGGCCAGCAGCACCCGTCGACAAACCTGAGGCAGCGTGTTGAAAATTGGCTTGAGCCCCCTGGCTTGATGGACGGTGCTCATTGGTAAGTCAGGGTAAATGTCGCGGTGGCGCTCACATTGCCGGCTTTGAGTGTGCCGGATGAGGCTTTTTTGAGCCGGGCATACAGATCAAAGCGGGTCGAACTGGTCCCGCTGCTGACCGAGCCCATCGCATAAGTCGTGGCTGGAGCGTTGGTGGTGCTCGTCACGACATTGCTTTCATTCGCTGCGGTGGCCAGTTGAACGCCCACCGCGCTCGCCGCTGTGGCGCCCGTGGTGGTATTTTGAATGAGGGTGAGGTCTGTGGCCGAGGCGGAGGTGTAATCGAAGGCGCTCGAGATGCTGAAACTGCTTTTTCCGGAAGGAATGGTGCAGGTGTCCAACAAAATGCTGAATTTTGTCCAGTTTTGGGTGGCGGTTTGGTTGGAGAGTGCCGTCGTCGAGACCGTGTTTAACGCCACGTTTGGCGTCTTGGTGGTCACGTTGCAACCCATGGGTTTGAAGGTGTAGGTGAGGGCGTTGCTGACCGTATTTGTAATATCGGGCGAATCACCCCACACCGCTTTGGGGGATGAGGCGCTAAACGCCGCATTGGGTCCGATGCTGAATTCTTTGATGTCGCTCGCGCTGAAGGTGCCGCTGGTGGTCAGCGTGAAGGGAAACCTGATGACGCATGACCAGAGCGAAAGAGTAAAGTTGCCCATTGTGAAGCTGTTAATTCCGGCAACGATACCCGTGCTTGCCTCACACCCAGCATAGTAAGAAGCCGTCTGCGGTGTGACAAGTATTCCAGAGTTGCCGTTGATGCTCCCCGGCAAAAAATAAGCATTAAGAGTGATCAGACCCCGACTGCACCTGGTAGTCCACTCCATGTAGCCCTTGAAGAAGGTGACGTTTGGGGTGGGCGGATAGTAAATCGTGGTTGGCATGGCGGGGTCCGTCTGGGTCATTACGGGCGTGCCGCTTCTCATGGTCATGCTGCTTGTAGAGCAAGTCGTCGCCTGCACCTGCCCCGGCAAACACCCGGCCAACACCAAGCCCCACGCCAGCCACAGCGCGTGTGGGCGCCAGCAGGTCAGTGCATGCGCCAAGGGTTTTAGCCATACAAAAAATGAGGTCATGCGGTGGTCTCCTTGGTGCGTGCTCACAGGTTGAGGGGCCCAGCGGGGTTCTGCCCGCGGCTGATGGGTGGCGGCTGCAGGCTGTCTTGCGTGCGGGTGCGGGTGGTGACCCATGGCGGTATGGGGCCCTGGCCGGTGGTGGTGGCGGGCGAGTTGGGGGTTTGCTGGGTCAGCGGTGTGGGGTTGGGCAGCGGGCTTTGGCCGGTGGTGGTGCCTGGGGCGGGTTGGGAGCGTGCGGTGTCGCTGTTGCCCGGCACGGGGTGTTGGGCCATGCACATGCCCTGCAGGCGGGTCAATTTTGAGGTGTGCGCTGCGCTGGCTGGGCCGGCATGTGGTGCGCCATCAGGCGGGGCTTGGGGCAGGGCGTAGGGCATGGCGCAGGTGTTTTCGCCCGAGGCGCCCCATTTCACATACAACACCCCACTGTTTTTCAGCAAGCGGGCTTGGGCTTGCCCACCTTGGCCGACCAGGCCCACTTCGATCTGCTGTTCGTCGAGCACTTGGGCGGCAAAGGGCAGCGGTTTGCCGTTGTCGAGTTTGCCGCTGATCAGCACCATTCGGCCGGGGCGGCGCGCAAAGGTGGCTTGCACCACGGCGCCTGCGCGAGGCACCAAAGTTTGGCTGGTGTTGTCGATGTCAATGTCCAAGTCCATGTCTGAGAGGTCCAGACGCAGTGGGTTGGCGCTGTAGGGGTTGAGGTAGGGCACCACCGTGAAGCCTTGGCTATCGAAGGGGGCGGCCTGCGAGTTGGCGACTTTGGCGCCCGCGCCGCCCTCGAGTTTGACTAGGGCAAAAGTCTCTCCCAAGGTGGGGGCGAAGCTCAGCCCACCTTCGTGCAGCACCAGCGCGCCCGATGCGCCCAGCGAGTTTTGGTGAGTATGGCTGCCTGATGACAGACTGCCATACAAGTTGGCATACGCGGTGTTGTAGTTCATGTTGACCGACTGGTTGTGCTGACTGGCACTTTGGCGCATCGAGGCGCCCACGCCCAGCTGGTTGCGCTCGCCCATCGAGGTGGACAAGTTTTCTTGGTAAGAGGTGCTGCCGTCGGGGTTTTTTTGCACGCTCAGGCCGATACTGGCTTTGTGTTTGGGCGTGATTTCCAGCGGGAAGCTCAGGGTCATGCTCAGGCTGTTGGCGCTGGTGCTGGTGGGTGTACCCGCGAGGGTGTTGTAGCTGTCATAGTTGTTGTAGTTGGTTTTGGTGCGGCTCCAGCTCAGGGATAGGTTGGCTGGGCCGATGGGAGCGCTAAAGCCCACTTGCAGCGAGGTGTCGGTGCCGCTTTGGTTCCAGCTGGCGCGCTGTGTGCCCGACGCATACATGCTGCCCCAGCCCGTAAATTGTTTGCTCACCGACACGGTGGTGGCGTATTTGGCACGCACTTGGGTGTCTTCTGGCCGGCCTTGCTGGGTGCTCTCGAGCCGTTGCATGGCGTCGGTTACGCCATAAAAATTTTTGGTGGAGTAGCGGTAGCTCACGATGTTGTATTGGGTGTTGGTGCCCTGGGGCGCGGCGCTCCAGCTCAGGCTGACGCGGTTGCCTTGCTGGGTGCCCAAGCTGGGCAGTTGGAGCATGGAGTGGCTCAGGTTGGCGCCTACCGCACCAATGCGGGTGTTCATGGCGCTGCCCGCCAGCAACTGGGCATAGTGGTCGGCCAGTTGCACGGCCGAGTTCAGGGTGAACAGGCTGCTCAAGCCATAGCGCACCGTGGACTGCAGCAAGCGGTGTGACCCCGTGGTGTTGAGTTGCTGGCCCGCTGCCAGGGTGTAGTTCCAGGTGCCTTCGGTCAGCATGCTCACGGGCGCAGAGTTGGGCACGGTAAAACTGCGCTGGCTGCCATTGGCCTCTTTGATGATGACCAGCAAGTCGCCCCCGAAGCCCAAGGCATTGATGTCGCGCAGCACAAACGGCCCGGGCGGCATGGTGGTGTTGTAGATCATCTTGCCAAACTGCCACACCTCCACATTGGCGTTGCCCTGCGCTTCGCCGCGAATCACCGGCGTCAAGCTGCGGGCCGAGGCGGGCAACATCCGCATGTCGGTGCCCAGCGACACGCCACTCACGGCCACGCTGTCGAGCAGGCTGCCGTCGGTGTAGGTGTTGCCCAGGGTCAGCGATGAGTTCCAGGCCGGTACATCGGTGCTGGCCGACTGCGTACTTTTTTGGTAGCCGTTGTTGACCGTGCCCATGCCGTTGTTGAACTGGTTGATGGCGCCGCGCTGCTGCACCACCCACCCACCCATGTGCAGTCGGGTGTTGAGCCCCAAGTATTTGCTGCTGCTGGTGTTGCCGCTGGATTGGCTGTTGTAGCTGTTGAAGTCGTAGTTCAGCGCCCCCGCGGTGACGCCGCTGTCCCACTTGTCGCGCAGGGTGTCCTCTGACACAAAGTCAAGGTAAGCCTGTGGCACCGTCACATCGGCGCGCAGCTTGCTGCTGTCAAACGCAAAGCTGCCCCCCAAAAACAGTTGGTCAAATGGCAAACAGGTGTTTTTCGACACCGGCTTGCCCGCTTGCAGCGGGGGCGCACGGGTGTCTTGGGCTTGAATGAATTGCGCGGCGGCGGGAGTGAAGTACTCGGTCTTCACGTTGAAGCGGCGCACCACGTCCACACTGAAACACGCTTGCACCTTTTGGTTGGGGCGGGCCTGCAGCTCAAGGTCGAAGGTGCCCATTTTTTTATCGTTCAAAAACAAGTCAGCCCGGTAGCGCCCTGGCGATGCGCCTGAGGTGGACAAAAGCTTTTTCAAATACAAGGCCGCCCCCGGGCTGTGGGTGAAAAAGCTCATGTCAAACTCGGGCTCTTCTTTTGGTGCGCTCGGGGCCGGCGTGGCCGATGCCGCAGGTGCAGGTGTAGGTGTAGGTGTAGGTGTAGGTGTAGGTGTAGGTGTAGGTGTAGGTGTAGGTGTAGGTGTAGGTGTAGAGGAATCGGCTTGCGCGCTCAGCGCCAGCAGCCACAGCCCAAGCACCAGCCAGCCCAGTCGCGTCCAGCATGGCCGCAACGCCATGGCGTTGCCATATCGTGCGAGAGACAGGCCCTGGTGCATGAACGTGAACCGAGCGGCATGCCGTGGATGGGTGGGCGGCATCAAGGCCGGGTCAGCGGAATTTCTAAGTCACGAAAAGCGCCGTAGTCGTCCACAAACTGACACTTCACCGAGGTGCTGTCGGCCAGCACGCCCTCTGACTTGTAAGCCGAAAACGCCATGCTGCCAAACGGTGGCACATGGCTGGGGCTCAATTCGGCCAAGGTTTGGTCGCCACGCATGGCGCGCACATTGACCAGCGACACAAAATAGGCCGAGCCGTTGCTGGCCACCAGTTTGAGGCCCTCCTCGGAGGGTTCGAGTTTCCAGGCAATGTTGGCCGCTGCATTGAAAGGGGTGTCTGGCAAATTGGGCGGACGAAAAAACAGCTTGATCCGGCTGCGCATGGCAAATTGAAGGTAGTTGGTGCCCTCACTCACCTTGGGCTTGGGCGGCGTGTCCAGCACATTGAGCCAAAACAAGCTTTCTTGGCTGCTCGGCAGGTCTGCCCCGGTAAAGATAATGCGCAGCGTTTGCGAAGTGCCGGGCATCACCCGAGCCAGAGGCGGTGTGATGGTGAAAGGCGCCTGCGCGTTGTCGGGCAAGAGACTGGGGTCACCATCGTCAATCCACACCTGAATCAACGACGCCTCGCTGGTGGGGTTGCTGGCCACCAAGTCCACCTGGCGGGCGTTGCCGGGATAAATGACGCGGGTGTTTTCCAGTGTCACGCCCGCCCAGGCCAAGCCGCTGACAGCCCAAGCCGTCCAAAAAACGAAAGATCGAATCAACATAAAGCCCCGCGTGTGAAAGTGATGGCAAGAGGTGCATCCAGTCGCGCAGCGTCGGGCTGAGGATGTCCCAGGCCCGACGCATGCGGTCACTGGTAAGCCCAATTCACAATCAGATCGCCTGTCACAGCGCCAGCCGTCGGGGTTGCGGCTGTCGCGACGTACTTCACTTTAAAAACAGTATTCACGGCAGCATTTGCGGTTCCAAGCGTCACACCGGTGCCATATTTGGTGGAGGTTGTCGTGACAGGAATGGTGGTTGTACCGTCAGACGCATAAAGCTGCATCGCTACACCCGTCGCAGCACTGCCGCCGGATGATTTGTTGCTAATTTGATTGTTTGCTGCTGAGTTAGACGATAAATAGTAGTAAGCGGTTGCAGGGCTAGGCGTGGCGCCGCAGCCGGTAAAACCCACATTGAACGTTGCAGCCTCTAAAGAGACCGTGCCTGTCGTCGCCATGCTGGCGACTGGAACCGTCGGTAACTGCACGGCCAAGTTGGCTTGAGATACGCCGCCCATTTGGAAAACACAGGTGTTGGCCGAGAGCGATCCGGTGAAGGAGACCGTACCTCCTGCGTTTTGCGCATGAACGGCACAGCCCACCAGAAGGGCCAGCATGCTGCCCCAAATTTTGACTAACACGGAGAGATGTTTCATGAAATACTCCAATGAATAAAGAGAAAGAAAACCAAAAGAACAAAGCAGAGGGGGTTATGTGATGTGCATGGGCAGCTCCTTGGGCAACGAAAGAAAGCACGCAAAGTCGGCGCCGAGCAAGGCGTCGATGCGAATACAACTGTTGGATTTATAGATTTTCATTACATTTTGTTAAATTTGTAGATTCTAAAAGGTTACATTATATCAAAAGAGAATACAAAGTAATTATAAGTCGGTGTTGATTTGGTGCAACACTGCGGTTTGCGACATAATTGACGTTTACGTAAACGTCAATACACCACCACCGCATGGCCACCACTTATTCAATCAGCGACTTGGCGCGTGAGTTCGACCTCACCACCCGTGCCATCCGCTTCTACGAAGACATGGGTTTGCTTGAGCCCGAACGCTCGGGCCCCGGCGGCCGCAACCGGGTGTACAGCCACCGCGACCGCACCCGCTTGAAGCTCACCTTGCGTGCCAAGCGCTTGGGCCTGTCGCTGACCGAAGCCAAAGACCTGATTGACATGTACGACAGCCCGCGCGACACCGGGCCGCAGCTGCAAAAGTTTTTGCTGGTGCTGGCGGTGCATCGCCAGCAGCTCGAAGCGCAAATGGCCGAACTCGAGGCCAACTTGGACGAGGTCAAGCTGCACGAAAAAGAAGCCCGTAGTCTGCTGGCCAAACAAGGCGTGGCCAGCGCCAGCCCGGTCACGCCAGCCAAAGCCAACAAGGCTGCCAAAGTAGCCAAGGCAGGCAAGTCATGAGCATGCCGAAACCCCAGCAAGCCCCTCAGGCCGCCCTGGTCAAGCACCCTGCACCGCCCCAGGCCAACCCGCACACACGGCCCCCTGCCGACAGCCACCAAGTGGCTTTGCACCAGCGCATCGAATCGAGCTTTGTGCGCCAAGGCCTGATGCGGCACTTGGGCGCGCGCATTGTGTCGGTAACACCGGGCGAGGTGGAGGTGGCCCTGCCTTACTCAGAGCGCGTCACCCAGCAACAAGGCGGCTACCACGGTGGCGCCATGGGCGCGTTGGCCGACATTGCCGCGGGCTATGCGGGGCTAACCCGTGTGCCCGAAGGCATGGAAGTCACCACGGTGGAATACAAAATCAACTTCTTGGCCGCCTTCAAAGACGGCGAACTGCGTGCCCGTGGCCATGTGGTGCGGGCGGGCAAACGTCTGATCATCACCACCGCCGAAGTGGTGCACCTCGATACCGACGGCTCCGAGTCGCCTTGCGCCCTGATGCAGCAAACCCTCGCGGTAGTGAAACAAACCTATTGATGCGATTGCAGGAGACAGCCCATGCACAACTTACCCGGCCTGAACTTTCAACTCGGTGACGACATCGACGCCCTGCGTGACGCGGTGCGCGACTTTGCCCAAGCCGAGATTGCGCCCCGCGCCGCCGAGATCGACCGCAGCGACCAATTCCCCATGGACCTGTGGCGCAAGATGGGCGACTTGGGCGTGCTGGGCATCACCGTGGGCGAAGAATACGGTGGCGCCAACATGGGCTACTTGGCCCACATGATTGCCATGGAAGAAATCTCGCGTGCTTCGGCCAGCGTGGGCTTGAGCTATGGCGCGCACAGCAATTTGTGCGTCAACCAAATCAAACGCAACGGCACCGAGGTACAGCGCCAAATGTACTTGCCCCAACTCATCAGTGGCGAGCACGTGGGCGCACTGGCCATGTCCGAGCCGGGCGCGGGCAGTGACGTGATCAGCATGAAGCTCAAAGCCGAGGACAAAGGTGCTTATTACCTCTTGAACGGCAACAAGATGTGGATCACCAACGGCCCCGACGCCGACACACTGTTGGTTTACGCCAAGAGTGAACCCGAGTTGGGCGCGCGTGGCGTGACTGCTTTTTTGATTGAGAAGGGCATGAAAGGTTTCTCCATCGCGCAAAAGCTCGACAAGCTGGGCATGCGCGGCAGCCACACCGGCGAGCTGGTGTTCCACAACGTTGAGGTGCCCGCCGAGAACATTCTGGGTGGCTTGAACAACGGCGCCAAAGTGCTCATGAGCGGTCTCGACTACGAACGCGCGGTCCTCACGGGTGGCCCCTTGGGCATCATGCAGTCGG
>CAIMWY010000460.1 GCA_903845315.1 uncultured Burkholderiales bacterium | reverse complement strand
TGCATTCGGTGATGCGTCTTCCGCCAATTTTTGCAAGCGCCGACGCAAGATGTCGCGTTGCTCCAGCGGAATTTTTTGTGACACACCGATATGTTGATCTTGTGGCAGAAAAACCAGCAAGCGTCCTGCAATGCTGATTTGGGACGACAAGCGAGCGCCCTTGCTGCCAATTGGATCTTTGATGACTTGCACCATCAAGGACTGCCCCTCAAAGACTTGTTTCTCGATCGGCAGCGGTGCAATGGGTACGCCACCTTCGGTTTCTGCATGACGGGCCGACACGCTGCTCATCAAATCGGCCACATGCAAGAACGCAGCACGCTCTAAGCCGATGTCGATGAATGCCGATTGCATGCCAGGTAGCACGCGCGAGACCCGCCCCAGATACACATTGCCAACCAAGCCGCGCTCTAGGGTTCTCTCCACATGGAGTTCTTGCACCGCGCCACTTTCGACCACGGCAACGCGGGTTTCCTGTGGCGACCAGTTGATCAAAATGTCTTGTTGCATGGTGAGCCTAGAGAGTTACACCTTGAACCCGAAATCACGCAAGATCTGCGAGGTTTCGAACATGGGCAGGCCCATGATGCCAGAGTAACTGCCGCTGATGTGCTCTATGTAGGCCGCCGCCTTGCCCTGCACAGCGTAGGCGCCTGCTTTTCCCATCGGCTCGCCACTCGCAACATAGTGGTTGATTTGTTGCTTTGTCATTGCGGCAAAGCGCACGTTCGAAATGCTTAAGGCCTTGCGCTGCTTGCGTGCCGAGCCCACGGCTACTGAGGTCAAGACCCGATGTGTCTTGCCATTCAGTGTGCTCAACATCTGCTGGGCATGGCCTAGGTCATTGGGTTTGCCCAGAATGGTCGTGCCTAACGCCACAGTCGTGTCAGAGCACAACACAGGGGCTGCTATCAATCCCCGGCGCTTCATGCGTAACAGAGCGGCATTAAGTTTGAGCAAAGTCACCCGCTGCACATAGGCTTTCGGACTTTCAGAGGGAAGCACCACCTCCAAGGCTTCGGCATCCTCGTTCGAGTCTGGCAACAGCAACTCATAAGCCACACCCAGTTGCTCCAGCAATTGGCGACGCCTAGGACTTTGTGAGGCCAAATAGACAAAGGGATAAGAAGACATCACATCACTCGCGGTGGTAGGGATGGTTGGCGTTGATCGACCACGCCCGGTAGAGCTGCTCGACCAACAAGACACGAACCATGGCATGTGGCAAGGTCAGGTCAGACAATCGGATGCGCTCATGGGCCATTTTTTTGAATTCAGGATCTAAGCCGTCAGGCCCGCCAATCACCAAAGCCACATCGTCGGCTTCAAGTTGCCAGTGTTTGAGTTTTTCTGCCAATGCGAGCGTGGTGTGAGTCGTACCACGCTCATCCAGCGCCACGATGCGGCAACCACGCGGGATAGCAGCTTGTATGCGCTCCCGTTCCGCGGCATACAGGGTGTCGATTGTTTTTGAACCACGCGGTTCTGTTTTGACCGTTTTGAGTTCTACCTTGATCTCGGGTGGAAAACGCTTTGCATAGTCGTCCCATGCGGTCTGCGCCCAATCAGGCACACGCTGACCCACAGCGACCACCCAAAGCCTCATGCCTTGCGGGGAAGCGGCTTTTTAGCCGCAGTTTTTTTAGCAGCAGTTTTTGCAACAGATTTTTTTGCAGCAGGCTTACCCACCACTTTGGTCACTGGTTTGGTGCTGGATTTGAAGCTGGCTTTGGATGCAGTCTTGGCAGCTGTTTTCCGTGCAGTCGACGAAGGCAGAGCTACAGATTTTTTAGCAGCCGATTTTTTAGCACTGGCTTTCTTTGCAGCCGCTTTAACTTGAGGCTCTTCAGCAACTGGTGCCGCAGGCTTAGGCGCACCAAATTTAAGACGAATCGGCTTTTCGCCCCAAATTTCTTCCAAGTTGTAGTACTGGCGGATCGTTGGTTGCATGATGTGCACCACCGCAGCGCCACAGTCAACAATGATCCACTCGCCGTTGTCCTCGCCTTCAATACGGGGTTTGGGAAAACCGGCTTCACGCACTTTGTCGCGCACGCTCGAGGCCAAGGCCTTGGTTTGTCGGTTAGAGGTCCCTGAAGCAATGATCACACGCTCAAACAAAGAAGAGAGATGCTCGGTGTCAAACACATCCAAGGATTGGGCTTTCACATCCTCCAAGGCATCGACGATGCATCGTTGGAGTTTTTGAACATCTTTTTTAGCGTGGGAATCAGTCATCAGAATGTGTTTGGTAGAGGCGGTGTTGTTCAATATAGCGTTGCACAGGTACGGGCAACAACGGTGGCATGGTCACGCCACGGGCGATACGGGATCGGATGTCGGTCGCGCTCACCGCCTGAGGTGTCATGTCTAATCTTTGCACGTCGGCAGATACCCCATTGTGCCACTGTGCAAAATTAGGACTTACCGTGTCGTCCTGTGTCTCTGGACGCTGGGCAACCACTACTGTCGCCATGAGCAAAATATCTTCCCAGCGGCGCCAACTTTTAAATGCACGCGCCTGATCTTCACCAATGAACAAGAACAACGCAGCATGCGGGTTCTCGGCTTTCAAGGTCAGCAAAGTGTCAATGGTGTAAGTAGGCCCTTGACGCTCGATTTCACGACAGTCCACACAACTCGGTTGAATGTCATCAAAGGCCAGATGAACCATGGCCAATCGGTGCACAGCATCTGTTAATGGGCGTGCTTTGTGCCAGGCCGAGCCGGTGGGAATGACCCTCAAAAGATCCAATTTAAATTGGGCCAAAGCCGCACGAGCCATGGCTTGATGTGCCACATGCGGTGGATCAAAAGCACCTCCAAAAACGCCGATGCGATTCATCTAAGCCAATCTCGGCGGACCAAAAATTCATGCGTCAAAGCGTGTTCAGCCGATCCAGGTTCAGGTTGATGTTGATAAGACCAACTGACCAAAGGTGGCATAGACAACAAAATGGATTCCGTACGCCCGCCAGATTGCAGGCCAAAGTGTGTGCCTCTGTCCCAGACCAGATTGAACTCGACATAGCGGCCACGACGGTAGAGTTGGTGTGCCCGCTCGCGCTCTCCGTGAGCTGTGTTTTCATGGCGTTCAACAATAGGCATATAAGCGGGCAAAAAGGCATCGCCCACACTGCGCAACATGGCAAAACTGTCGTCAAAACCCAGCTCAGAGAAGTCATCGAAGAACACGCCACCAATACCCCGTTGCTCGTCACGATGCTTTAGACAAAAGTAATCGTCACACCAGGTTTTAAAGCGCGGATAAAGCTCTGCACCAAAGGGCTGCAAGGCATCTCGACAGGTTCGATGAAAGTGCACCGCGTCTTCGGTGAACCCGTAGTAGGGTGTCAAGTCCATGCCGCCACCAAACCAGGACACGGCCGCACCATTGGCAGGCGTTGCGGCGATCATGCGCACATTCATGTGCACGGTCGGCACATAGGGATTGCGAGGATGGAACACCAATGACACACCCATGGCCTCAAACGGCGCGCCTGCCAACTCAGGACGATGCTGAGTTGCAGAAGGTGGTAGCTTGGGGCCCCGGACGTGTGAAAAGCCACAGCCCGCTCGCTCAAAAACGGTACCGTTTTCTAAAATTTTGGTGATGCCATTGCCTTGCAATTGTTCGCCGGGGCCCTTTTCCCAGGAGTCGGACACCAAAGTACCGCCATCTTTTTGAACCACAGCATCTACGATACGGGACTGTAAACCGATCAAGTAGTCGCGTACCGACTCAGTAACAGGTGTCATTTTTCCGTCCTAGGGTTTAAAGAGGCTGGCATGATGGGTTGAATCGGGGCGGCTTGGGACACATGAAACCCTTTCACGCCTTCGTACACACGGGCGATGTGCGCATAGTCGGCTTCCTCCGAACCCGTCAAATGCATGAAATTCGATAAATCCACTTTTTTTTGTCCATAGTCGATGCGCACCATGCACAAAGGAACTTTTGCCAACATGGCCAATTGATAGAACCCGCTGCGCCAACCCTCGGTGCGTCGTCGTGTTCCTTCAGGAGATAAGGCAAGCCACAGGTAGCGGTTCTCAGTTTGATGTTGCTTGAACAAGCTCAGCAAATTGGCAACCACCCCTTGAGATGAGGATCGATCTATGGAAACACCCCCCAGCCAAGCCAACCAGCGTCCGAAAAAAGGAATTTGAAACAAGGTGTGCTTTGCCAAAAATTGAACCGGCAGGCCAATCGACCACTTGACTAGGATCATTACAACAAAATCCCAGTTGCTGGTGTGAGGGTAGCCAATGAGGACGCCTTGTTTCGAGGGCAACCCCTTAAAACAAAAACGCCAACCGGCCAAAGTGAGCGCAGCACGTGCCAGTCGACTGCCATTGAAATGAACAGACAGTTCGGACTGCAAAGGAGTCTGAGGCATAGGGTTGTTTAATTGCTATCAGCGCAACATGGCGCGATAACCTATGTCGCGCCGGTACTGCATGCCATCAAAGTGAATGACTTGAGCAGTTTCATAGGCCATTTGCTGAGCTTGTTTGAGTGTGCCCCCCAAAGCAGTCACGCACAGAACGCGTCCACCCGTGGTTCGCAGCTCGCTCGCTTGCTGCAACGTGGCAGCATGGAAGACCACGACATCGTCTGTGTCTATGGGTAACCCAGTGATCAAGTCGCCTTTTCGCGCTAGCTCAGGGTAGCCGTGAGCTGCCACGACAACGCCTACGGCACTGCGACGGTCCCACTGTAATTCGATACTATCGAGTCGCTTGGCTGTGCCTGTTTCTGTAGCAGCCAACAGCACATCTACCAGATCGGTTTTTAAACGCATCATGATGGGTTGGGTTTCCGGGTCTCCCATACGGCAGTTGAATTCCAATGTCTTGGGCTTTCCCTTGGAATCGATCATCAAACCAGCGTACAAAAAACCTGTGAAAACGATGCCATCTTTTTCCATACCCCGGATGGTGGGCAAAATAATTTCACGCATGGCACGCGCATGAACCTCTGGCGTCACCACAGCCGCAGGAGAATACGCCCCCATGCCACCTGTGTTGGGGCCCTGATCTGCGTCCAACAGGCGCTTATGGTCCTGGCTGGTTGCCAGTGGAAGCACATTGCGACCATCACACATCACGATAAAGCTGGCTTCCTCACCCTCTAGAAACTCTTCAATCACTACCCGCGCGCCGCCGGCGTTGTGGGTCACACCCAGGGTGTTGTCGACCAACATGAAGTCGATGGCTTGGTGTGCCTCGTCCAAGCTCATGGCCACCACCACGCCTTTGCCTGCCGCCAAACCATCGGCTTTCACCACAATCGGGACTCCTTTGCCATTGACGTACGCGTGTGCGGCGGCGGGGTCGGTGAAGGTTTCGTACTCAGCGGTAGGAATGTTGTGTCGCTTCATGAAGGCCTTGCTAAATGCCTTAGAGCTTTCAAGCTGTGCCGCCGCTTGGGTAGGGCCAAAGATGCGCAAGCCGTGTGAGCGGAACTCGTCTACAACGCCTGCAGCCAAGGATGTCTCTGGGCCCACCACGGTGAGTTCGATTTGTTCAGACTGGGCAAACTCACGCAGGGCGACGACATCTGTGAGCGCAATGTTTTCAAGCCGTTTGTCCTTTGACGTCCCCCCATTGCCCGGGGCCACGAACACCGTTTGCACCTTGTGTGATTGGGCAAGCTTCCAGGCCAACGCGTGCTCGCGGCCGCCACCGCCAATGACCAAAATTTTCATAGCTCGGCGTTGTGATGGACCTCTTGCACATCGTCAAGGTCTTCCAACACATCCAGTATCTTTTGCATTTTGAGGGCGTCGTCACCGCTTAGTTCGATCGTATTTTCAGGACGCCAGGTGACTTCAGCCAATTCGGGTTTGAGGCCCGCTGCGTCCAAAGCTTTTTGCACCGACTCAAATTCGGTGGGCGCGGTCAACACCTCGATAGCCCCGTCATCTCCCGTGATCACATCGTCAGCACCTGCCTCCAGCGCGATTTCCAAGATTTGGTCTTCGTCGCTACCCGGCGCAAAAATCAGTTGTCCGCAGTGTTTGAACTGAAACGACACCGAGCCTTCGGTTCCCAAGTTGCCTCCGTGTTTGCTGAAGGCGTGACGCACTTCAGCCACGGTGCGTACTTTGTTGTCAGTCATAGTGTCGACGATGATGGCAGCGCCTCCGATACCGTAACCTTCATAACGAATTTCTTCGTAGCTCACACCCTCTAGGTTGCCGGTGGCTTTGTCGATATTGCGTTTAATGTTGTCTGCCGGCATGTTGGCAGCTTTGGCTTTTTCAATCGCCAATCTCAGGCGCGGATTGATGTCGAGGTCAGCCCCACCTAATCGGGCTGCGACCATGATTTCACGGATGAGTCGGGTCCAGATGCGGCCACGCTTTTCGTCTTGGCGCCCCTTGCGGTGCTGGATGTTGGCCCATTTGCTATGTCCCGCCACGTGCTGTCCTTGTTGTATTGAAAATTTCAGGCAATTTTACGGGCGCAAATAGAACCACTCGCCACTCAAAGTCTGTTGCCTGTTGGTCGTGACGGTATGCCTGTAGGACTTAGTTGGCAGTGGTTTCTTCAGATGAATTGGGCTCAACTTTGACGCCCTTTTCTTTCTTGGGCAACGGCTGAATGTCCAACAACACCTCGTCTTTGTCATCGATGTCGACACTCAAGCGTCCACCTTCGGTCAATCGACCAAACAACAATTCATCGG
>CAIMWY010000459.1 GCA_903845315.1 uncultured Burkholderiales bacterium | reverse complement strand
GGCCCATAGTCAGTCCTACTCATACACCGAACGCAAGCGCATCCGCAAGAGTTTCGGCAGCCGCGACAGCGTGCTGGAAGTTCCTTATTTGTTGCAGATGCAAAAAGACGCGTACACCGCCTTTTTGCAAGCCGACGTCGCGCCCAAGAAGCGCACCCAAGAGGGTTTACAAGCTGCTTTCGAAGCGGCTTTCCCTATCGTTTCGCACAACGGTTTTGTCGAGATGAAGTACCTTGAGTACAACTTGGCCAAGCCCGCCTTTGATGTGCGCGAATGTCAAACCCGTGGCCTGACGTTCTCGTCGGCTGTGCTTGCGCGCGTGCAACTGATCATTTATGACCGTGAGTCGTCAACCCCGCAGTCCAAAGTGGTCAAAGAGGTCAAAGAGCAAGAGGTCTACATGGGCGAAGTGCCTTTGATGACCGACAAAGGCTCCTTCATCATCAATGGCACTGAGCGCGTGATCGTGTCTCAGTTGCACCGCTCGCCGGGTGTGTTCTTTGAACACGACAAGGGCAAGACACACAGCTCAGGCAAATTGCTGTTCTCGGCGCGGATCATCCCGTACCGCGGCTCTTGGCTTGACTTTGAGTTTGACCCCAAAGATTTGCTGTATTTCCGAGTTGACCGCCGCCGCAAAATGCCGGTCACGATTTTGCTCAAAGCCATTGGCTTGAACCCTGAATCGATTTTGGCTAACTTCTTTGTGAACGACAATTTCCACTTGATGGACAGTGGCGCGCAAATGGAATTTGTGGCCGAGCGCCTGCGCGGCGAAGTCGCCCGTTTTGACATCACCGACAAGTCTGGCAAAGTCGTGGTGGCCAAAGACAAGCGCATCACCGTGCGTCACACCCGTGAGCTCGAGCAAACAGCTACAACACGCATCAGCGTGCCTGAAGACTTCTTGGTCGGCCGTGTGGTGGCGCGCAACATTGTGGACGCCGAAACAGGCGAGATCATTGCCAAGGCCAACGAAGAGTTGACTGAAGTGTTGCTGAAAAAACTGCGCGCTTCTGGCGTGCAAGATTTGCAGTGCATCTACACCAATGAGCTGGACCAAGGCGCTTACATTTCGCAAACCTTGCGCGTCGATGAGACGGTGGACGAGTTCGCTGCGCGAGTGGCGATCTACCGCATGATGCGCCCTGGCGAGCCGCCTACTGAAGATGCAGTGCAGGCTTTGTTCCAGCGCTTGTTCTACAACCCTGACACTTATGACCTCTCACGCGTGGGCCGCATGAAGTTCAACGCCCGAGTGGGCCGCGACGAATCCACCGGCCCCATGGTGCTGGCCAACGAGGACATCTTGGCCGTGGTCAAGATCTTGGTGGACTTGCGCAATGGCCGCGGTGAAGTTGACGACATCGACCACTTGGGCAACCGCCGCGTGCGCTGCGTGGGTGAGTTGGCCGAGAACCAATACCGCACAGGTTTGGCGCGGATTGAAAAAGCCGTGAAAGAGCGTTTGGGTCAAGCCGAGCAAGAGCCATTGATGCCGCACGACTTGATCAATTCCAAGCCCATCTCGGCGGCTTTGAAAGAGTTCTTTGGTGCTTCGCAGTTGTCGCAGTTCATGGACCAGACCAACCCCTTGGCCGAGATCACGCACAAGCGCCGTGTCTCCGCCTTAGGCCCAGGCGGTTTGACGCGTGAGCGTGCAGGCTTTGAAGTGCGCGACGTGCACGTCACCCATTACGGCCGTGTGTGCCCAATTGAAACGCCTGAAGGCCCCAACATCGGTTTGATCAATTCGCTGGCTTTGTACGCGCGACTGAACGAATACGGGTTCATTGAAACGCCTTATCGCCGCGTGAACAATGCCAAGGTCACGATGGAGATTGACTACTTGTCAGCCATCGAAGAGGCCAAGTATGTGATTGCGCAGGCCAACGCCACGCTGGACAAAGACGGCCGTTTGACGGACGGTTTGGTCTCTGCACGTGAAAAAGGCGAATCGATTTTGTGCGGCGCCGATCGCATCCAGTACATGGACGTCTCGCCAGCGCAGATCGTCTCGGTGGCCGCTTCGCTGGTTCCTTTCTTGGAGCACGATGATGCCAACCGCGCTTTGATGGGCGCGAACATGTCGCGTCAAGCGGTGCCTGTGCTGCGCGCAGAAAAACCATTGGTGGGCACGGGCATCGAGCGCGTTGCTGCGGTTGACTCGGGCACTGTGGTGACGGCCACCCGGGGCGGCGTGGTGGACTACATCGATGCCACCCGCATCGTGATCCGCGTCAACGACAACGAAACCCAAGCCGGCGAAGTGGGCGTGGACATTTACAACCTGATCAAATACCAACGCTCTAACCAAAACACCAACATTCACCAGCGCCCGATCGTCAAGCGCGGTGACAAGTTGGCCAAAGGTGATGTGATTGCCGACGGTGCATCGACTGACTTGGGCGAGATCGCCATCGGCCAGAACATGCTGATCGCTTTCATGCCTTGGAACGGTTACAACTTCGAAGACTCGATCTTGATCTCGGAGCGCGTGGTCTCTGAAGACCGCTACACCTCGATCCACATTGAAGAGTTGGTGGTGATGGCACGCGATACCAAACTGGGCGCTGAAGAGATCACACGTGACATTCCCAATTTGTCAGAGCAGCAATTGGGCCGCTTGGACGAGTCGGGCATTATTTACGTTGGTGCTGAAGTCCAACCTGGCGATGTGCTGGCAGGCAAAGTCACACCCAAAGGCGAGACCACCCTCACGCCCGAAGAGAAACTGCTGCGCGCGATTTTTGGTGAAAAAGCCAGCGACGTGAAAGACACTTCTTTGCGCGTGGACCAAGGCTCGCAAGGCACTGTGATCGACGTGCAAGTGTTCACCCGCGAAGGCATTGTGCGTGACAAGCGCGCGCAGCAAATCATTGACGACGAACTCAAACGTTTCCGTCTGGATTTGAATGACCAGTTGCGCATTGTGGAAGCCGATGCGTTTGACCGTATCGAAAAACTGTTGGTCGGCAAAGCCGCCAATGGTGGCCCACAAAAATTGGCCAAAGGCAGCAAAATCACCAAGGAGTATTTGGAATCGGTGGAAAAATTCCACTGGTTTGACATTCGCCCCGCTGATGAAGATGTGGCCGGTCAACTCGAGTCGATCAAAAACTCTCTGGAGCAAACCCGTCACAGCTTTGACTTGGCGTTTGAAGAAAAGCGCAAGAAGCTCACGCAAGGCGACGAGTTGCCAGCAGGCGTTTTGAAAATGGTCAAGGTCTACTTGGCTGTCAAGCGCCGCTTGCAGCCGGGTGACAAGATGGCTGGGCGTCATGGCAACAAAGGTGTGGTCTCCAAAATCGTGCCGGTTGAAGACATGCCTTACATGGCTGACGGCACGCCCGCGGACATCGTGCTCAACCCCTTGGGCGTGCCATCGCGCATGAACGTGGGCCAGGTGCTGGAAGTGCATTTAGGTTGGGCTGCCAAAGGCATTGGCCACCGCATTGGTGACATGCTGCAAGAGCAAGCCCGCGCAGCAGAGTTCCGCACCTTGTTTGAAGAGCTCTACAACGGCATGGGCCGTAAAGAAGACTTGTCGCAACTCTCTGACGAAGACGTGATGACCATGGCCGGCAACTTGACAGGCGGCATGCCGTTTGCAACACCGGTGTTTGACGGCGCTGCGGAAGAAGAGATCCGCGCGAT
>CAIMWY010000458.1 GCA_903845315.1 uncultured Burkholderiales bacterium | reverse complement strand
TGGTGCCACGCCCACACCTCAGCCGGGCCGGTGCACCTCACGCTCAAGTCGGGCAACTTTGGCAGCGCAGACTTCTTCACCAAAGCCTTGGCGCAACTCCAGCACTGACCGTCGAACTCAACCGCCCTTGCCACCTGCAACACCATGACCGAAAACCAAGCCCGAGAAGAGATCTGCCGCGTCGGCCACAGCCTGTTTGCGCGTGGCTATGTGCACGCCACGGCGGGCAACATCAGCGTGCGCTTGGACAACGGTTTTTTGATCACCCCCACCGATGCCTGCCTGGGCTTTCTCGACCCCGCACGTTTGGCCAAACTGGATGGTCAGGGGCATCAACTCAGCGGCGACAAGGCCAGCAAAACCATCGCCCTGCACACCCGCATCTATGCAGCGGCCCGGGCGTTTGATGCGCACACTGCCTGCGTCATCCACACCCACAGCACCCACTGCGTGGCGCTGACCTTGCGCGCGTCGCATACGGGCCTGACGCAAAGCACCTTCGCCGCACCGCAAGAGTTGTTGCCCGCCCTCACGCCTTACTTTGTGATGAAGGTGGGTCACGTGCCCGTGATCGACTACCACCGCCCTGGCGACCCACACGCCGCCGAGGCCGTGGCGCACACCATCACCCGCTATGGCGAACAAGGCACGCCCATTCGCGCCGTCATGCTCGCTCGCTTGGGCCCCAATGTGTGGCACGACACCCCCGCAGCAGCCATGGCCACCCTGGAAGAACTCGAAGAAACCGCTCGCCTGGCGTGCTTGGCCCCCACCGACACGCGCGCGCTCAGTGCTAGCCAGATTCAAGAGTTGCGCCAGACCTTTGGCGCGCGTTGGTAAATATCCACCACCGTCAACCGCACACAGACCATGCCCCAATTCGCCGCCAACCTCACCATGATGTACACCGAGTTGCCGTTTCTCGACCGCTTTGAAGCAGCGGCACACGACGGCTTTACCGCGGTGGAGTATTTGTTTCCCTATGCGTTTGAAGCGCACGAGCTGTCGGCTCGCTTGCAAGCCCACGGCTTGCAGCAGGTGCTCTTCAATGCGCCGCCCGGTGGCACCGATGCCGCCAGCATTGACGCGGCTTGGGCCAGCAACACACGCGGCATTGCCAGCATTCCAGGGCGCGAGGCCGAGTTTCAAGCCGGTGTGCAATTGGCCCTTCGCTATGCCGAGGTGCTGCATTGCCCGCGCATCCACCTGATGGCCGGCTTGCTGGGCGATGGCCAAAGCCGCACCAGCAACTTGCCCACCTACACCAGCAACCTGCGCTGGGCCGCCGCCGAAGCTGCCAAGGCGGGCTTGGATGTGCTGATCGAGCCCATCAACACCCGTGACATTCCGGGTTTCTTTTTGAACCGCCAAGACCACGCGCACGAAATCATCGAGACCGTGGGGGCCTCCAACCTCAAAGTGCAAATGGACCTGTACCACTGCCAAATCGTCGAAGGCGATGTGGCCATGAAGATTCGCCAGTACCTGCCCACGGGCCGCGTGGGTCACTTTCAAATTGCCGGCGTCCCCGAGCGCCATGAGCCCCACATCGGTGAAATCAATTACCCGTATCTGTTTGACGTGATCGACGACGTCTCGCAAGCCTGTGGCTGGCAAGGCTGGATCGGCTGTGAATACCGCCCGCGTTTGGGTGGCCAACCCGGCGGCACGTCCGCCGGGCTGGACTGGCTGCGCGCACGCCGCTGACCTCCCGTCACGGCCTCACACCGCTCAGTGCACCCACACCACACGCACACCCAACACCCGCCTAGCCTTCCTACCAAGCATTTCTCAACAAGCACGCCATGTCACAGCACTTCATCCACAACCAATGGGTCGCAGGCTCCTCAGGCGAATCGATCCCCGTGATCGACCCATCGACGGGTGACACCTTTGCCGCCATCGCGCGCGGCAACGCACACGACATCGACCAGGCCGTGGCTGCCGCACGCCAGGCTTACCAAGGTGCTTGGGGGGCCTTCACCGCTGCCGAACGTGGCCGTGTGTTGATGAAACTCGCCTACACCCTGCAAGACCACGCCGAAGAG
>CAIMWY010000457.1 GCA_903845315.1 uncultured Burkholderiales bacterium | reverse complement strand
GCTTTGATGTGTTGCAACACATTCAGCCGCGCCTCAAGTTCGACATGGTGACGCTGGCGGTAATCGAACGCCAAGGTCTCCACCCGTTCGTACTGCGACAGGGCATGGGCCAAACAGGTGGTCGAGTCTTGCCCCCCTGAGAACAACACCAAGGCGTTGCGGTGAATGGGGCGATGTGGCGTCAACGTCATGGTGCGGTGCTCGTGGGCGGCTTCTTGGGCTGCCATTTGAAAAACATGGGGTACTGGCGCTCGACCAAGGGGCTCTCAAACCCCCACGACAGGCAACGCCCCAAATGCGGCGGCGGCACATCGGGCTGCGTCTGTCCAAAGTTCGAAGTGATGGTTTGAAACGCAGCAGTGGCCATGTTGAACAACAGCTCGCGCAAGTGCGTGCAACCTTTGGCTTTGCCCAAGTGCGCGTCAATCGCTTTGCGCCAACCTGCGGTCATGCAACTGCCCACCATCAGTTGCATGGGCACTTGGGCGGGCGGGCACTCGCTGTGCGGCACGCTGTCCATGGCCACCTCGATGGCTTGCACCACCAATTGCTCGTTCACCGTGACACGGATGAACATTTCATGAATCGGCTCATCCACCGCCAAGGTGCGCTCGCCGGGTAAGTCAAACGCGAAGGGCTTGGCATCGCGCAAATGGCCTTCGATGTCCCACAAGCCATCGTCGCGGCGAAAGCCTTGGTACGTGACCTGGCGGGTGTGCGCCAAAGCGCGGGGTTGGGGGTTGGGTAATGGCACGGTGGTGTCAATCAAAGGGCGAAGCGAAGAATTTTGCCTGAGGGCACTAAACTCCCAAGCATGTTGTTTCAAATTTTCTCACTCTTGCTGCAAGTCGCTGTGGGCTTGGTAGCAGGCACCTGCTTGCTGCGCATGTACATGCACCTCATGCGCATCAACCTGTCAGCCAGTGCGGGCAACCCACTGGCCCCGTTTGTGTTTGCCATCACCAATTGGCTGGTGCTGCCCTTGCGCCGCTCTCTGCCCGCCATAGGTCGCTTAGACACCGCCAGCTTGCTGGCCGCCTACGCCATGGTGTTAGCCAAGTTTGTATTGCTGGGCTTGGTCATGGGTGCCATTCCCTATTGGGTGGATCTGCTGGTCATGTCGGGCTTGGAGTTGCTCAACCTCACCGTCTCGAGCTTGGTGTGGCTGGTACTGATCTACGCCGTGCTCTCGTGGGTGCGGGCGGGCTCCGATGCGGGCTATGCCCTGGGCCAATTGGTCGAACCCATGTTGCGCCCTCTGCGCCGCGTGGTGCCGCAAGTCGGCGGGGTGGACTTGTCACCGCTGGCCTTGTTGGTGCTGCTGCAAGTGCTGGAGATCGTGCTGCATCACCTCAGCACTTAGCGGCTCTTGCACCTAAGGGACTGAGATGTCCTCAGCCGCGTGGGCTTGCCCGCTCATGCAGTGTTGGCGGCGGCGGGTGCTTGAACGTCGTTGATTCGAGCGATCAAAAAATCAATGAACACACGCACCTTGGCAGGCAGCAAGCGGGTTGCCGTCACCACATACACCGATATACCGGGCATGGCCCAGTCGGGCAACACGCGCATGAGCTGCTGACTGATGTCATCGGGTTGGGCCATTTTGTCGGCGTTCATCATGATGCCGTCGCCGGCCAAAGCCAAACTGCGCAACATGCCCACGTTGTTGGCCGTCACCCGACCTTGAACCTTCACCGACTCGCTGCGCCCGTCTGCGGTGTGCGTCAACACCCAAGGGCCATCGCGCATGCGCAAACAGCGGTGGTTCAACAAGTCTTGCGGCGTCTTGGGCGTGCCCCACTGGGCCAAATAAGCAGGCGAGGCATACAAGCCCGTTTGCAAGGTGGCAATGTGCCGGGCAATCACATGCGCCTCTTTGGGCGGCCCCATGCGCATGGCAAAGTCAATGCCATCGGTCAGCAAATTGGCCTGGCCTGGGTTGAGGTCTAGCGCAAACTCGATGTCTGGGTACAGCGCAGCAAATTCAGCCAGCACGGTGCTGACAAACATCACACTGAAATCAATCGGCATTGACGCCCGAATCAAGCCGCCGGGTTTGGCATGCAAGCTCGCCAGCTCTAAATGCGCCAACTCGGCTTCTTGCACGATGCGCTTGCAGTTGTCGAAATAGGTTTTTCCGGCCTCGGTCAAATCCACCCGTCGTGTGGTGCGGTGAAACAAACGCAAACCCACCTCACGCTCCAACTCAGCAATGCGCCGCGACACCGTCGAGCTGGGCATGCCCAGCACACTGCCCGCACCCCGAAAGCTGCTTTGCTTGGCCACCTCGACAAAGACGTGCATGTTTTTGAAAATTTCCACGCGCTTATTGCTCCATATATGAATCAATAAAAATCATTTAACCATATTTATCTTAAAAATCAATTCAATGAAAATTGATGCATCCATCAACCACAAGGAGTTTTCATGGCCACCACCGATACCATTGCCCCCTCTAGCCCCAACGCGCATGCAGTGTCTGGCACCGCCGCCAAGGCGGGCGCCTTGCTGTTTTTGCTGTGGTCCATCCTGCACATTTGGGTGGGTTTTGAAGGCATACACCAGTACCTGACCCAAGGCACGCCAGGCCTGTGGAACATGATGATTGGTGGCCATCAAGTGCCGCACAGCGCTTTCCAACACACCCCAGATGCAGTCACCGCCTATGCCCAGGGACAGTTGATGTTGAACTTTTGCATCGACGTGGGGGGCTATGGTGTTTTGGGCCTGGTGGTGGCCTGGCTCATTTGGACGCAGGCCTCCTGGCTGGGCTACTTCTTGGGCTTGGTCGTCATTGGCATCGCAGACATGACCTTCTTGCTGGCCATGGTGAGTTCAGGCGTGATTGCCTTCAGTGTGGCAAGCATCAGCGGCCCCGTGATTTGGTTTTTGGCCATCCTGATCACGCCGTTTGGTTTGCCCATGCTCAAACACCGGTGAGAGAGCACACACCATCCTCACAACACGCCATGGTGGCCGAGTGGGTGGGCACTGGTTCTCGCCTGTGGGTGCTGTTGCCTATTTGGTGCAGATGTAGTGCTGGTGTGATCAAGTACGCAATTCCTCGCGCAGCTTGAATTTTTGGATCTTTCCCGAGGGCGTGGACGGCATGCTCTCGCGCACCTCCAGGCGTTCGGGGATGTACTGCACGGCAATTTTTTGTTCTTTGAGGTAGGCCACGAGCTGCGGCAAGTCCATGCTTTGCCCGGGCTTGGGCACCACCACCGCACAGGCACGCTCACCCAAGCGCTCGTCAGGGTAGGCCACGATGGCGGCCATGGCGATGGCGGGGTGGCGGTAAAGCAGCGCTTCGATTTCGACCACCGGAATGTTCTCGCCGCCGCGAATGATCACGTCCTTGCTGCGACCGGTGATGCGCACATAGCCTTGGGCATCGAGGCGGGCCAGGTCGCCGGTGTCAAACCAGCCCTCGGCGTCGGTGCCGTTCCATTGCGGGCGCTTCAAGTAGCCGCCAAAGTTGGAGCAGGCACGCACCAGCAATTTGCCGGGCTGGCCGGGGGGCAAGGCGTGTCCTTCGTCGTCCACCACTTTGAGCTCAACGCCGGGCAAGGGTGAGCCGTCTGTGGTGAAGGCGCGCTCGTCGGGGTCGTCGAGTTCGATCAAGGTCACCGCGCCGTTTTCGGTCATGCCCCAGGCCGACACGATCTTGGTGCCCAGCACCGCCCGCGCTTGCTCCACCAGCGGACCGGGGATGGGCGCACCCGCGCACAAGAAGGTGCGCAGCGTGGGCACGGCCTGGCCCGACTCGGCCACGTTTTTGGCGAGATCAGTGAGGAAAGGTGTGGAGGCCATGGTGAAGGTGCAGCCCTCGGCGCGGATCAGGTCTATCGCTTTGAGCGGCTCCCACATGTCGAGCAAGACCGCCGACTCTTGCAACATGATGGGCATCATCAAGCCGTACATGAAGCCGGTTTGGTGCGCCATGGGCGAAGCCATGAGCACGATGTCGTTGGCGTCCAGCTTCAAGCGCTGGGCATAGGGAATGATGTTGGCCATCACCGTGTTGGCCGTGTGCATGACGCCCTTGGGCTCGCCGGTAGTGCCCGAGGTGTAGATGAGTTGGGTGACGTCATCGGGCCCCGGGCGGTGCTGGGTGAGGATGGCCTGCGCTTGCGGGTCTTGCTCCCACGCGGGGCCGCTGAGCAAGGCCTCAAAGCTGTTGGCGCCGCTGCCGTTGACCACCACCACATGCTGCAAGTCGGGCAAGCTGGGTTGGAGGCCCTCGACCATCTGCTCGTAGTCAAAGCCACGGAACACCTTGGGCACGATGACCACTTTGGCTTCGCCGTGCTTGAGCATGAAGGAGAGCTCACGCTCGCGAAAGATGTGCATCAGCGGGTTCATCACCGCACCGATGCGCGAGCACGCCAAGTAGGTGACGGTGAACTGCCACCAGTTGGGCAACTGGCAGGCCACGATGTCGTTGTGGCCCACGCCCAATT
>CAIMWY010000456.1 GCA_903845315.1 uncultured Burkholderiales bacterium | reverse complement strand
TGCATGCTTAGCACCAAGGGAAGAACGCTTTATGAAAAAGCGATCCCCGAAGTACGACGACAGCAAGCTGCGATGATTTTAAAAATGAGTCCGGAAGAAAGAGATGTGACCTATCACGCCCTGAAGAAGCTTTATGCCTTGTGCACTTCGGATGAGGATACAAAAGGTATTTAACTCCGTGCATCGACTGTCTGAGAGATACACCTCGCAACTGGATGCAGCTTCAACCGGCAAGTAAGGCCCACAGAATTCATTCAGCTTTGACGTTGGCCGACTTGATGACTTTGCCCCATCTTTCGTATTCGGTCTTGATGTATGCCGAAAACTCAGCGGGGGACTTGCTGGGGTGAACAGAGGCACCGATCGCAGTAAAGCGGTCTTGAACCTCTTTGGTGTTAAAGCCCTTGGCAAGAGCGAGTTGTATTTTTAAAACAATCTCTACAGGTGTACCGGCGGGTGCACCTAGCCCAAACCATGGTGAGACCACGAGTCCTGGATAGCCAGACTCTTTGGCAGTGGGCACATTGGGCAATTGCGCAGAGCGGTTATCAGAAAGCACGGCCAAGGCTTTGATTCGCTCGGCCTTGATCTGCGGCATGGCGACGACCAAAGAGCTTTGGAAGTCAAGCAATGTCGAGCCGCCCATTAAGTCTTGAATTTGCTGCGTGGCGCCTTTGTAGGGCACATGGTTGAGCTTGGTGCCAGACTGCATCTGGAACAACTCTGCGGCAAGATGGGGAACGGTGGCCACACCCGGGGTGCCATAGGCAAGCTTTTCGGGGTTGGCTTTGGCGTACTGAGTTAACTCGGCCAAGGTGTTGAAGGGCGCGTTGTTGTTGGCCACCACGACAGGAGTCATGGAAACCATGTTGCTGATGGGGGCAAAGTCCTTGAAAGTGTCAAAGGGGGCGTTGCCAAGGTGCGGTGCAATGGCCACGGTGATAGCCAGCAGACCTATGGTGTAGCCATCAGCGGGCGATTTGGCGAGTACCGAAAGACCCAAAACGCCGTTCCCACCGGGCTTGTTTTCAACAATCACGGATTGCTTGAATTCTTCGCGCAGGATGTTTGCTGCTTCACGCCCGACCAAATCGGTGGGACCTCCCGCAGGAAAAGGCACGATCAATCGGATGGGCTTGTTAGGCCAATCTTGCGGCTGTGCCAAAACTGGCGCTAGGGACAAGAACATAGCTAGACAGATGATGAGTTTTTTCATGGGCATGGACTCGTGGTGTTTGGCGGGATTGTCGAGGCTGCGCAGCAGAGCGCGTTCAAATAATGTAGGAATCAAACTTTATGGGTAACTTACCTAGATCCAAGTGTCGAGAAGTGGACACGCAAAGAGGGCCTCGCAGGCGTTCAAGGGCACTATCGGGCTAGACTGCGACCGTTACATCAAAGTTCACTGTAAAGCGTCGAATATGGAAAAAATAATCATTCTCCGATCCTTGTCTTTACTCTTGTTCGCAACAATGTTCGCTGCAACGCCATTGGCCTATGCCCAATCGTGGCCTGACCGCACTGTGAGGATTGTGTTGACGTTTCCTCCGGCCGGTGTGACCGACGTCGCAGCCCGATTGATTGCCGAGCGAATGAACAATGCACTCAAGCAACCGTTTGTGGTCGACCCCCGTGGCGGCAGCGGCGGCAACATCGGCGCAGAAATTGTCGCCAAGGCACGCCCTGACGGGTATACGGTTGGCATCACCACAGACACGCTGTTCACGATCAACCCACAGATCTACGCAAAAATGTCTTTTGATCCAGCCAAAGACATCGTGCCAGTGGCAACGCTGGCATCTTTTGCACAGGTACTTGTTTGTCACCCCTCTGTGCCTGCGAAGAACGTTCAAGAGTTGGTGGCACTTGGCAAACAACGTAATCTGAGTTATGCATCGGGTGGTGTGGGTGTACCCGGTCACCTGGCCATGGAACTGCTGTTGTTTCGCTCTGGTAGCTCCATGACGCATGTGCCCTACCGAGGGGCGGTTCCGGCAACCACCGACATCCTAGGACACCAAGTTGACTGTGGCTTTCTGCCTGGCCCAACGGTGTTGCCCCATGTCGCCTCGGGCAAGCTGGTTGCTTTGGCTGTTTCATCCTCTAAGCGTTCACCCATCGCACCCCAAGTGCCTACCGTCAGCGAGTCAGGGCTACCTGGCTTCGATGCTTCCTTCAAACTGGTTTTATTTGCACCTGCAGGTACTCCGACTGTGGTCCTGGATGCATTGGCCAGGGAAGCAATCGCAGCCGTCACCCAGCCAGAGGTAGCGGCCAGACTTCGCAGCAACGACCTCTTGCCTATTGGCGTCGGTGCTGAGGCAACCCGCAAACTGTTGGCTGACGACGTCCAGACCTGGACGCCGGTTGTCCGAAAAATAGAACTGAAAGCCGAATGAGTTCCCCAAAGTCCACGCAGGGGCATAGCCTGCTGATGATCTTGCAAGTGCCCGATGGCATTCGGCATCAATACGAGAGCGGTATTCGTCAAGCGTTTCCAGACCTTGACCTGCACGTGGTTGCCGATCCAACGCAGGCAGACCCTTATCTTGCCAACACAACCGTGATCGTGACGCACGGGCCCTATCTAGGCGCCAGTGCAGGACACATCTATAGCAACGCACCCAACTTACAGTGGGTTCAGGGAATTGGGGTTGGCGTGGACAACATCGCCGACCACCCTAGCCTTCATACGGATGTGATGGTGACCAATATCCACGGAACGCAGGGAATACCTATGACGGAGTTGGCGCTGTCGCTGATGCTGTCGTTAGCTCGCAAATTGCCGCGAAGCTTTCAAAACAAGTTGGACCATCGTTGGGAGCGTTGGCCATCAAAACTGCTCAACGGCAAGACCATCGGCATCGTCGGCGTTGGCTCGATCGCCGAAACACTAGCGCCCGCATGCAAGGCACTGGGCATGCATGTGGTTGGCATCGGCTCGCGCCTAGAGGTGCCAAATTTTGACCGCATGCGGCCTCGCACTGAGTTGCTCAGTACTGTTGCTGAGTTTGACTATCTGCTGCTGCTGGTTCCCTACTCCCCTGACACACATCACATCATTGACCGAGACGTCATCAAGGCCATGAAGCCTGACGCCTTTCTGATCAACATTGCACGGGGTGGCGTGCTCGACGAGGATGCACTGTTAGAGGCATTGCGCGAGCGCAGAATCGCAGGCGCTGCCCTGGATGTCTTCATGACCGAACCGTTAGGGTCTGAGCATGCTTTTTGGGATCTCGACAACCTCATCATCACTTGTCACCAAGGGGTTGTGCATGAGGACGTGGCCCGCATCAACGTGCCCATCATCTGCGACAACCTGCGTTCTTTCTTGGCGAACGACTGGCAAGCGATGCGACATGTGATTCGCACTGGCAACAAGCCTTTTAAGCCAAGCTCTCAGGTGGAATAAACCATGAAGATCATCAGCATCACCGATCACCATGCCGATGCGGGTTGGCGTGTGGTTTCATTCCTCAAAATAGAGACAGACGAAGGCCTCATCGGTTGGTCTGAGTTCTCCGAGGCGCGATCAACACCCGGCCTCACACATGTGATTCGCCAGCTGTCGACACATTTCATGGGCCTCGACCCATGTAACACCACGTACGTGCATGAGCTGTTGCGCACCGTCACCCGGCTCACGCCCGGAGGACTTTGCGCGCAAGCCTGTGCGGCCATCGAAAACGCATGTCTTGACATCCGTGGCAAAGCCCTGTCGTTGCCAGTGCACACCCTACTCGGTGGCGCCATGCGACTGGACCTGCCGATGTATTGGTCGCACTGTGGCACAGCGCGTGTGCGGCATGGCAAATTTCTACCACCAGAGTTTGCCCGGCCACTTCGTAATTTGGACGACGTGGTTGCACTCGGCCAGCAAGTGCGAGAGATGGGTTACAGCGCACTCAAAACAAACGTCATCCTGTTTGAAGAAGGCGGGCCCCGAGTGCACTCACCCGGGCTTTTGCAAACACAGGCGCACTGGCCCGACCGTTTGGTGGACGATGCCATGTTGGATGCCGTGGTGAACCACATCTCAGCACTGCGTCAAGGCGTGGGCAAGGATGCAGCCATCATGATCGATTTGAATTTCAACTTCCGCCCAGCCAGCACTCGCGCGCTGTGTCGCAAGCTTGAAACACTAGGGATGGCATGGGTTGAATTAGACCTGCATGATGCAAACGAACTTGCCGCAATTCGTCAGAGTACCTCTATTCCTATTGCCTCACTCGAAACGATTTATGGCATGGCAGGAATGCGGCCTTACTTAGAGGCCAAGTCTGTGGACTTTGCGATCATCGATGTGCAGTGGAATGGCATGGTCAATGCTATGAAAATGTCTGCGCTGGCCGATTCCTTCGAGATCAACGTCGCCGCCCACAATTACCACGGCTACCTATCCACCATGATGGGGGCACATCTTTGCGCTTTGTTGCCAAACTTCAAGGCCATGGAGTTTGTGGTTGACGAGGTGCCTTGGATGCAAGATTTATTCACACATCCGCTGGAAATTTCTAATGGTGTGCTGCGCGTCCCAACCCGTCCAGGTTGGGGTATGGATGTGAACGAAGAAGCGCTGCGCGCGCATCCACCCAAATGAGTGACCAGATACAACCACCCGCGTCTGCTGAAGAAGTGCAGCGATGGCTCAATGCACTAACTTGCCAAGATGTGGTTTTGCGCTTCATGGGTTTTTTTGACGCGCGTGCTTGGACCGATATGGAACCATTGGTGACGGATGAGGTCCAATGGCAACGCCCCGACCGAAAAATCTTAGGGCTCAAGCACCTTCGAGAGACTTTGCACGCAACGCCTGACAACGTGCGCGTCCGGCACATCCTGACAAACTTGCGTCCAACATTCAGTCGCTCTGGACACATCGTGATTCATAGCTACTTCACGGTGTATCGCGAGTTTGGCGTGGAACCAATTTCAAACGAACCAGCATCTCTAGCTGGCCCAGTGTCTGTCGGCCGTTATCGCGATGAGCTTGTGCAAGTCGATGGTGCATGGCGTATTTCAAGCAAAGATACTTACGTTGATTTTCGACGTACATAAATCGTTCAAAAATTTAACCATGAATTCAAACCGTCTGATGAAAGCGACCCTGCCCATTTTGATTGGCGCATCTCTCATGCTGAGTTTGAGCATGGGGATAAGACAGAGCCTGGGGGTCTTTATGTACCCCTTAACCCAAGAAACCGGTATTTCAATTTCTGAGTTCACCTTGGCAATCGCTATTCAAAACCTGTCTTGGGGAATTTTGCAACCATTTGCTGGTGCATGGGCTGGCAAATACGGCTACAGACAGCTCATGCTGATTGGCTCTTTGTTGTATGTTTTTGGACTGGTGCTCCTTGCCGTTGCTCACAGCTTTCTTGTCGTGTTGATCGGCGCGGGTCTATTGATTGGCTTGTCTTTGTCTTGTACGGGGTCAGCCATGTCCATGGCGGTTGCAACGCGATGCGTATCTCCAGAGATGCGAAGCACCATCCTGGGCGTCGTCTCTGCAGCCGGATCGATTGGTGCTTTGATTGCGGCCCCCATAGGGCAGTCTTTGTCACAAGACTTTGGTTGGCGATATGGCGTTTTAGGCTTTGTTGCACTTAGCGTGTGCATGATTCCGGCCGCTTGGTATGGCTCTAAGGTTGATGAGCTTCCCATCCCTGCCCGCCCCGGTCTTGACAACAAAAGCGCAAGCTATGTCGCACGTCACGCCCTCAAGCACCCACCTTATGCAGTGATGACTGTGGCTTATTTTGTATGCGGAATGCAGCTCGTCTTTTTGACCACCCATCTACCAACTTATCTTGAGCTTTGCGGGCTCGACCCTATGCTGAGCGCAAAGGCACTGGGTGTCATTGGTGGTTTTAACGCGCTGGGCAGCCTGTTTTTTGGATGGGCG
>CAIMWY010000455.1 GCA_903845315.1 uncultured Burkholderiales bacterium | reverse complement strand
GCGGCAAATTGCGTCGGCGCGCTGTAGGCCACAGGCCATGTTTTTTCGCCGCAGCTGGCCGGAAAGCTGCCCGCAAACTTGATGCGCGCAGGGTCGGACCAATCGGCGCGCAAGCCGCTGCGGTAATCGGTGCAGGCCTCGGTGGAGAGCGGCACGCTGGTGGGCATTTGCACACCGGCCAAGGGCGGCTCGACTTGGATACGTGCTAGGTTGGCCGCGCGGTCGGGCACGAACTGAATCAGCAGCGACTTGAAGTTGACCAGCAGCGCATCGGGTGCGGCGTTGTAGGGGCGCAGCGGCTCGCCATCAAAGCCACCGGCGTCGCGCGGCGCAATGTCAAATGCAGCGTGGTCCAGCACGATGTCGCCCTGGATTTTTTGAATCCCCAAACCCTGCACGCGCCGCAGCAACAACCACAAGCGTTCCACCACCAAACGCGGGTCGCCGCTGCCGCGCAGGTACACATGGCCTTGCAAGGTGCCATCGCGCACCACGCCCTCCACATACACCGGCGTGTGCCACACAAATGCGGGGCCCAACAGGTCGAGCGCGGCGGTGGTGGTGACCAGCTTCATGAGCGAGGCGGGGTTGACCGGTGTTTGGGCCGACACACTCAAGCGTGCTGGCGCGTTCAGCGCTGTGTCCAGCACCACCACATGCAAGGCTTCGCGTGGCACCTTGGCGCGTTGCAAGGCGGCGTCTACTTCTGGCGGCAGTTGTCCCACATCGCCTGTCGCAGGGGTGGACTGAGCGGCGGGCGTGCGCGCTTTGTGCGCTTTCTGCGTGGTGTGTGCTTGCGCCCACACCGCGCCCCAAGGGGCAGCCACACAGATGACCAACACCACAGCGAGCAGGGAATGGCGGGAGCAGTTCATGCCCAAATTATGTCTGCCCGGATAATCGCACCATGCCCAGCCCCCATTCATCCGCACACAACTGGCTCGCACTTGAGACCAGCACCGACACCTTGTCATTGGCGTTGGCGCGTGGTTTGCAGACATGGACACACACCAGCGCCGGAGGGGCGCAAGCTTCCACTCAAACCTTGCCGCAAATTCAAATTCTGATGGCGCAAGCCGGAATGGGATTTGGCGACTTGCATGCGGTGGTCTTTGGCCGTGGCCCGGGCGCTTTCACCGGGCTGCGCACGGCGTGCTCGGTGGCACAGGGCTTGGCCTTTGGGGCCGATGTGCCGGTGCTGCCCGTGGACACCTTGTTGGCCGTGGCCGAAGAGGCGCGGCATGCGGTGCATCAGCTCGGTACAGCCGATGCCGTGTCGCCACCTGACACCCGCGTGTTGGCGGTGCTCGATGCGCGCATGGACCAGGTGTATGTGGCCGCCTATGAGTACACCCAGGGGGCATGGACTTGCGTGCAAGAAGCTGCCGTGCAAAACCCTCAAGCGCTGAGCTGGCCCGCGCACTGGCATGACGACGCACCCTTCATGGCCGCAGGTAACGCTTGGGCCGTCTATGCCGGTCGTTGGCCAGCGTCGTTCACCGTGGCGCAAATGCAGGCCTTGCCCACCGCGGCGGCTTTGCTGCGCTTGGCACCTCTTGCCTGGGCGCAAGGCTTGGCCGTGCCCGCTGAGCAAGCCTTGCCGCTGTACATCCGAGACAAAGTGGCGCAAACCACCCAAG
>CAIMWY010000454.1 GCA_903845315.1 uncultured Burkholderiales bacterium | reverse complement strand
AGGTCATCACGGTGGGGGTTGCGGGCTCAGACATGGGGCTTGAGTTTTCGGGTGAAATTCGTGCCCGGGTCGAGACAGGGCTTGGATTTCGTGTCGCGGGCAAGTTGCTCAACCGCTCGGTGGAATTGGGTCAGCGTGTCAAAGCCGGACAAGAACTGGCGCACCTCGATCCTCAGGACTACCGCTTGGCGTCTGAGGCAACAGCGGCACAACTGTTGGTCGCCCAAACCAACCGTGACTTGGCTGGCGCAGACCTCAGGCGTTACCAAGATTTGTACAAGCAAGGTTTCATCAGCGCAGCCGAATTAGAGCGCAGAGAAGCGTCATTCAAAGCAGCCCACGCACAGTGGCAACAAGCGCAAGCGCAAAACACAGTGCAAGGCAACCAATCCAATTACACACACTTGTTAGCCGATGGTGCAGGTGTGATCACTGCGGTAGAGGCCAATGCTGGGCAAGTATTGGCCGCTGGACAACCCGTGGTCAGACTGGCGATGGATGGGCCCAGAGATGTTGTGTTCTCGGTGCCAGAAGACAAGTTGTCCTCACTCAAAGCGGGCGGCTTGGTAGAAGTGCGTTTATGGAACAGTGGTAAATCATTGAAAGCCAAGCTGCGTGATGTGTCTGCCAGTGCCGATCCCGTGACGCGCACGTTTGTGGTCAAGGCCATGTTGCCGGCTGATCTGGGACGCGACGAGGGCGATGTGGTGCTGGGTGCCACAGTCACGGTGACATTGCCTTCTGCGGCGATGACCTTGGGGGTATCTCGTGTGACCTTGCCTACCAGTGCATTGCGCCATGAAGGCGCAGTGACGTCGGTTTGGTTACTCAATTCTTCCAGCATGACGGTCAGTGCACAAACGGTGGAAGTGCATACCGCAGAGGGCAATGATGCTGTGGTTAGCCTTGGCCTGAAGAATGGGGACCAAGTGGTGGTTTCGGGTGTGCATGCACTCAACTCTGGGCAAAAGGTGTCGCTGTTCCAAGCGCGCAAATGAGCACCGGGATGAATAAATTCAATCTTTCTCAATGGGCACTGGAACACCCTGCGCTGACGCGCTATTTGATGGTGGTGTTGATGGTGCTGGGCGTGGCGGCTTATTTTCAACTGGGTCAAGACGAAGACCCTCCTTTTACATTTCGGGCCATGGTGGTTCGCACCTATTGGCCTGGCGCTACAGCGCAGCAAGTGGCTGAGCAAGTAACCGACAAGTTGGAGCGAACTCTGCAAGAGGTCCCCTATGCCGACAAGATTCGCAGCTATTCCAAGCCTGGCGAATCACAAATCATTTTTCAACTCAAAGACTCCTCCAAGCCGAGCGAGGTCGCGCAGGTTTGGTACACCTTACGCAAAAAGATTGGCGACATTCGCTACACCTTGCCGCCGGGGGTGCAAGGCCCATTTTTTAATGATGAGTTTGGCGATGTGTTTGGTGTGATTTATGCGCTGGATGCACCCGGGTTCACGCCCTCAGAAGTCAAGCGATTTGCAGACGATGTGCGGCAACAATTGCTGCGTGTAGCGGATGTGGCCAAGGTGGAGTTATACGGTGTACAAGACGAAAAAATATTTGTCGAAATTCCTCAAAAGCGTTTAGTCCAACTGGGGCTTGATCTCACTACGGTTTTGGCCCAGTTGGGTCAAGAAAATGCAGTCGAAAACGCAGGCACCGTTCAAGCGCCCCTTGACGTGCTTCAAGTGCGTATTGAGGGGCAGTTTGAAACGGTAGAGCAGCTGCGAGCCATGCCGATTCGCGGTAGCTCAGGGCAGCAATTGCGCTTGGGAGACATTGCCACCGTGCAACGAGGCTACATCGACCCACCGTCGGTCAAGGTGCATCACCAAGGGCAGTCTGTGATTGCCTTGGGTGTGTCCATGTCTAAGGGGGGCGACATCATTGCCCTGGGCAAATCGCTCGAAACTGCCACGCACAAGATTGAACACAGTTTGCCCGCCGGTGTGCGCTTGGTGTCACTGCAAGACCAGCCCAAGGCGGTCAAACAGTCGGTCGGTGAGTTTGTGGGCGTACTGATTGAGGCGGTGTTGATTGTCTTGTTGGTGAGCTTTGTCTCATTGGGCTTGCACAAAGGCGGTCGTTTTGGCTGGCATGTGGACATCCGACCTGGCTTGGTGGTGGCCATCACCATTCCTTTGGTGCTGTCCATGACCTTCTTGGCCATGCATTATTTAGACATTGGCCTGCACAAAATTTCGCTCGGCTCTTTGATCATCGCTTTGGGGTTGTTGGTGGACGACGCCATCATTGCCGTGGAGATGATGGTGCGCAAAATGGAGGAGGGCTATGACCGTGTACGCGCAGCCACCTTTGCCTACGAAGTCACAGCCATGCCGATGTTGACGGGTACCTTGATCACCGCTGCAGGTTTCTTGCCCATTGGCTTGGCCAAGTCGACGGTGGGAGAGTACACCTATGCTATTTTTGCGGTGACGGTGATTGCCTTGCTGCTGAGTTGGTGGGTGTCGGTTTACTTTGTGCCCTACCTTGGGACCTTGCTGCTGAAAGTTAAGCCCCACGCAGAGCAAGATGCTGAGCACGAGTTGTTTGATGGCCCTTTTTACATGCGTTTTCGCGCTTGGGTAACTTGGTGCGTTGTGAACCGTTGGAAGGCGATTGGCATCACTGTCTTGTTGTTTGCCTTGGGGCTGGTGGGCATGGGGCGCGTGCAGCAGCAATTCTTCCCAGACTCAAGCCGCCCTGAAATTTTGGTGGACCTGTGGTTCCCCGAGGGAACGTCTTTCAAACTCAATGAGTCGGTGACCCAGGTCGTTGAACAGCGTTTGCTCAAAGAGGCGGGCGTAGAGTCAGTCAGTTCTTGGATCGGCTCGGGAGTGCCGCGGTTTTATTTGCCGCTGGATCAAGTGTTTCCGCAAACCAATGTGTCGCAACTCATCGTGCTACCCCAAGACTTGAAGCGCCGCGAGTCTTTGCGCTTGGCACTGCCCGCCATGCTGGCGCAAGAATTTCCCGAGGCACGTGCCCGAGTGAAGTTGTTGCCCAGTGGACCACCTGTCCCCTACCCGGTGCAGTTCAGGGTTGTAGGCCCTGACCCTGTTGTGTTGCGCCAACACGCCGAGGAGGTCAAGGCCATGATGCGCGCCAACACAACCACGCGTGGCGTGAACGACAACTGGAATGAATCGGTGAAGGTGATTCGCTTGGAGGTAGATCAAGCCAAGGCGCGCACCCTGGGTGTAACCAATCAATCTCTGGCCCAAGCGGCGCGCACCTTGTTGGTAGGGTCCACGGTGGAACAATTTCGTGAAGACAACAAATTGATCGACATTGTCTTGCGCCAACCATTGCAAGAGCGTGACGCCATCAGCGACTTGAATAATGCCTACGTGCCGACAGCGAGCGGACGTATGGTGGCCCTGACCCAAATTGCCAAACCTGTGTTTTCTTGGGAGCCTGGGGTGATGTGGCGCGAAGGTCGTGAATACGCGATCACTGTGCAGTGCGACATCATTGAAGGCTTGCAGGGCGCCACAGTGACCCAGCAGTTGCTGCCTGAATTGCAAAAATTAGAAGCACACTGGTCCCAAACCCAAGACACTGGATACCGAATTCAGGTGGCTGGCGCGGTAGAAGAAAGTGCCAAGGGATCTAGCTCTATATCTGCTGGTTTGCCTCTGATGTTGTTCATCACCTTCACCTTGCTCATGCTGCAATTGCAAAGCTTCAGTCGGTCTTTGTTGGTGTTTTTGACGGGCCCGCTGGGATTGGCCGGGGTAGCCGCTGCGTTGCTCGCGCTAGACCGCCCATTTGGTTTTGTGGCTTTGTTGGGTGTGATTGCGCTCATGGGAATGATCCAACGCAATTCGGTCATCTTGATCGACCAAATTGAACAAGATCGCGCCAGTGGTGTGCCCGCCTGGGAGGCCATTGTGGAGTCTGCCGTTAGGCGATTGCGCCCCATTGTGCTGACCGCTGCTGCTGCTGTCTTGGCCATGATTCCACTCACCCGTAGTGTCTTTTGGGGGCCCATGGCTGTCGCCATCATGGGAGGGTTGGCGCTGGCTACGGTGTTGACCTTGTTGGCCTTGCCCGCCATGTATGCAGCGTGGTTCCGCGTCGAGCGGCCAAAAAGCCCGGCGTAAACGGATAAAATATCAGGTTGACCGATTTCAAACGGGTGGTCTTGCACAAAGACCGCCCGTTGTTCTTTGAGAAAAACCCGCGCGGGTGGCGAAATTGGTAGACGCACCAGGTTTAGGTCCTGACGGTAGCAATACTGTGCGGGTTCGAGTCCCGCCCCGCGCACCACATGATTCATGGTGGCTGACCCCTGACGGGTCGCTGCTGACAATGCCAATTTAGGAGAAACCGCATGGCTGTGACTGTTGAAACTTTGGAAAAACTGGAACGCAAGATCACTCTCACATTGCCAGTCGATGTCATTGCCAAGGAAGTGGACCTGCGTCTCAAACGTGTGGCACGCCAAGTCAAAATTGACGGCTTTCGTCCAGGCAAGGTTCCCATGAACATCGTGGCCCAACGCTATGGCTATTCCACCCACTACGAAGTCATGAATGACAAAGTGGGCGAAGCCTTTGCGGCAGCGACCAACGAAGCCAAACTGCGTGTGGCAGGCCAACCGCGTATTTCTGAAAAAGAAGGCTCTCCCGAAGGTCAAATGGCGTTCGAAGCTTTGTTTGAGGTTTATCCCGAAGTCAAAATGGGTGACTTGGCCGGCATAGAGGTGGAAAAGGCTTCTGCTGAAGTGACCGATGCCGCCATCGACAAAACCATTGAAATTTTGCGCAAGCAACGTCGTACCTTTGCCCAGCGGGGCTTGACAGGTGCGGCCGAGGATAACGACCGCGTGACGATCGACTTTGAAGGCAAGATTGACGGCGAGACCTTCCAGGGAGGTAAGGCCGACGACTTTCAGTTTCTTCTTGGCGAAGGCCAAATGCTCAAAGAATTTGAAGATGCAGTGCGTGGCATGAAATCGGGCGAAAGCAAAACCTTCCCCCTGAACTTTCCCGCCGACTACCACGGCAAAGATGTGGCTGGCAAACAAGCCGACTTTTTGGTGACCTTGAAAAAGGTGGAAGCCGCTCACCTGCCAGAAGTGACCGACGAGTTGGCAAAGTCTTTGGGTGTGGCCGATTCCAGCGTGACTGGGTTGCGAGCAGACATTAAAAATAACCTGCAACGTGAGGTGAAGTTCCGTTTGTTGGGGCGTAACAAGCAAGCTGCATTGGATGCTTTGGTTGGCGTGGCTGAGCTTGATCTGCCCAAGGCCAGTGTGCAAGCTGAATTGGATCGCATGGTCGAAGGCGCACGGGCTGATTTAAAAGCCCGTGGGATCAAAGACGCTGAGAAAGCGCCAATTCCAGACGATATCTTCCGCCCACAAGCCGAAAAACGTGTGCGCATGGGCTTGGTGGTGGCAGAGTTGGTGCGTAGCCATGAACTGCATGCCACAGCAGAGCAAATCAAAGCGCACATCGAAGAGTTGGCATCAAGCTACGAAAAACCTGCTGACGTGGTGAAGTGGTACTACAGCGACATGAGCCGTTTGGGCGAAGTCGAGGCCATTGTGATTGAAAACAACGTCACCGATTTCATTCTCTCTAAGGCCAAGGTTACTGATAAAGAGGTATCTTTTGACGAATTGATGGGCCAATCGTGAGATTTCACCCTCTACAAGGAAACACTATGAGTGCACTGGATACACAAGCCTTGGGTTTGATCCCCATGGTGATCGAACAGTCGGGCCGCGGCGAGCGGTCATACGACATTTATTCCCGTCTGCTCAAAGAGCGCGTCATTTTTCTGGTCGGCCCTGTCAATGACCAGACTGCCAATTTGGTGGTGGCTCAGTTGCTGTTTTTAGAGAGTGAAAATCCAGACAAGGATATTTCTTTGTACATCAACTCTCCCGGTGGATCGGTGAGTGCGGGCATGGCCATCTTTGATACGATGAACTTTGTAAAGCCAAAAATTTCGACCTTGTGCATAGGCATGGCTGCCAGCATGGGCGCGTTCTTGTTGGCTGCTGGTGAAAAGGGCAAACGATTCTCGCTGCCCAACTCAAAGGTCATGATTCATCAGCCATTGGGCGGCACGCAAGGTCAAGCGACTGAAATCGAAATTCATGCCCGTGAAATTTTGAAAACCCGTGAGCAGTTGAACCGTATCTTGGCAGAGCGCACGGGGCAGCCGTTGGAAAAAATCGAACGCGACACCGAGCGTGACTACTACCTCAGCGCTGAAGAAGCCAAAGACTACGGCTTGGT
>CAIMWY010000453.1 GCA_903845315.1 uncultured Burkholderiales bacterium | reverse complement strand
GAAGTGACGGGCTTGTCCACCTTGGTGGTGATCGATCCCAAGCGTCGCGGTTCGACCAAAGTGGTGCGTCCACAGGTCAAGCTCATCGATGCAGCAGGCAAAGAAGTCAAGATTCCGGGTACCGACCATGCGGTGACGATTGGTTTCCAAATCGGCGCGCTGATTCAGGTGCGCGATGGCCAAGATGTGGGTCCAGGCGAGGTGCTGGCCCGTATCCCGGTCGAAGGTCAAAAAACCCGCGACATCACCGGTGGTTTGCCACGTGTGGCCGAGTTGTTCGAAGCCCGTAGCCCGAAAGACAAGGGCATGCTGGCCGAGATGACGGGTACCGTGTCGTTCGGCAAGGAAACCAAAGGCAAAGTGCGCTTGCAGATCACCGACCCCGAAGGCAAGGTGTGGGACGAGCTCATCCCCAAAGAGAAGAACATCTTGGTCCACGAAGGCCAAGTGGTCAACAAAGGCGAGAGTGTGGTGGACGGCCCAGCCGATCCACAAGACATCTTGCGTTTGCTCGGCATGGAAGAGCTGGCTCGTTACATCGTCGATGAAGTGCAAGACGTTTACCGCTTGCAAGGCGTGAAGATCAACGACAAGCACATTGAAGTGATTGTGCGCCAGATGCTGCGTCGGGTGGTGGTCGAGAGCGTGGGTGACTCTAACTACATTGCCGGTGAGCAAGTGGAGCGTTCTGAGATCCTCAACACCAACGAAGCGCTGCAAAAAGACGGCAAGATTCCTACGACCTTCACCAACTTGTTGTTGGGTATCACCAAGGCATCGTTGTCGACCGACTCGTTCATCTCTGCGGCCTCCTTCCAGGAAACCACCCGTGTGTTGACCGAAGCGGCCATCATGGGCAAGCGCGATGAGTTGCGTGGCTTGAAGGAAAACGTCATTGTGGGCCGTCTGATTCCAGCCGGTACTGGCATGGCATATCACAAAGCCCGCAAGGTCAAGGACGCCATGGACGATGCTGAGCGCCGTGCCATTGCCGAAGCCGAAGAGGCCGAGTTGGCGCAAGCCTCAGGCGAGGCTCGTGTCGACGAAGGTGCGGGCGAAGAAGCGTAAAGCGACCCACAACAAAGGCCCTCACGGGCCTTTGTTGTTGATGGGGCGGACTGCAATGAAGAGATGAGGTGCGCACATGGTGGATGCTTGGTGGTTCTGGATGCTGTTGGCCGTGATGGTGTTTTGGGCTGTCGGTGCTTACCAGCGCTTGGTGGGATTGCGTACGACGGCGATTCGTCAATTTGCGATCCTGGAAGAGCTGATGCTGCGCTACCAAGGCTTGGTGCAAACCGCCACCACGGCCGCCGTTATTTCTCCTTCGGGTTGGCACACGGCTGTGCCACCAGAGTTAGGCGCCAGCCATTGGACGCGACTGCAAGTGGCCGCCAATTTGTCAGCCATGGCTTTGGCGCGAATGCAAGAGCACCCGTTGGATCCAACGTCGTCCATTGCCTTGGTGGCAACCAGTCGTGACTTGCAAGATGCGTGGGGCGCATTAACTCACCCCGATGTGTATTACGTCAGCGTGCCCGATGAGCTGACGCAGCGCTGGGCCGAGTTGAGCATCTCTATCCAACCCGACGTTCAGCGCTTTAACCAAGCGGTTCAGAATTACAACGAGGCCATTGCGCTATTCCCTGCCAATTTGCTCGCACAGGCTTTCAAGTACAAGCCCGGTCGCAAACTCGAATGACAGGTGCATCTGGCGCCTCGGCGCCACTTTGGCAGCAGTTGCTCGCGGTGTCGCAGGCCTTGGTCACGGTGCGACGCGGCCAGTCGGGCACGGCCGCTTTAGAGGCGGTTGCACCAGGCTTGCGTCCTGGCGTGCAGGCACTGTTGTTTCAGGTGTTGCGCCAACTCGGACGTGCCCAAGCCCTTCGAGCCAAGCTGGCAACACGCACCCCCGCGCCTTTGGCCGACGCCTTGCTCTGTACCGCCTTGGCTTTGGCTTGGGACGAGCAGCAGGCCCCATACGCCACCCACACATTGGTAAACCAAGCTGTGGAGGCAGCCAAAAAAACTCGGATGCTGCAAGGCCAGGCCAGCTTCTTAAACGCATGTTTGCGGCGTTTTTTGAGGGAGCAGAATGTCTTGGTAAAGGCGACCGATGCAGACATGCAAGCGCTGTGGAACCACCCGTTATGGTGGATACAGCGGTTGCAAAAAGACCATCCGCAGCATTGGCAAGACATCTTGCGCGTCAACAACCTTGCAGCGCCCATGACCTTGCGAGCAAACACACAGCGCATTTCACGCGACGACTTGCTGGCGCGCTGGCAGCAAGCTGGCCTAGCCGCAGAAGCGGTCGGCCAACAAGGCGTGGTGCTGGCGCATGGTCGCGCTGTGCGCGAAATCCCTGGCTTTGAGGAAGGTTTGTGTTCGGTGCAAGATGCGGCTGCACAATGTGCGGCTCAACTGCTTCTCACAGGTTTGGCGCGTGGCGGCAAGGGCTTGCGAATTTTGGATGCCTGTGCAGCCCCAGGGGGCAAGACTGCGCACTTGCTAGAAATGTTGCAAGCATCAGATCAGGTCATCGCCTTGGACATTGACGCACAACGTTGCGAACGAATTACACAAAATCTCCAACGCCTGGGGCTCAAGTCAGAGGTGTTGGTTGCAGATGCGGGCAAGCCCAAAACTTGGTGGGATGGACAGCTGTTTGATGCTGTACTTTTAGATGCACCCTGCACCGCTTCGGGCATTGTGCGACGACATCCAGATATCCGTTGGTTGCGGCGCGAAACTGATATTGCTCAGCTCGCCGCCATTCAAAAACAACTACTTAACAACCTGTGGCCTTTGGTGCGTCCCGGCGGACGCTTGCTGTATTGCACCTGTTCGGTTTTCAAGGCAGAGGGGGATCAGCAGGTAAAAACGTTTGTAGAACACAACACTGATGCCTTGTTGCTGCCCTCTCTCGGGCATTTAAGACCCCAAAACGTCCGCGTAGACCCTGCACTGGCAGACAATCTGTCTGGTGACCACGATGGCTTTTATTTCGCACTGCTGGAAAAAAAATTGGCGCCTTGAGAAGATCAAGCGATGGTCCAAGGCCGAATGGCGTGCGCTGATGCTCAGTGTGGCTTTGTGTGTTGGTTCGTTCAGTGCGTGGGCTGTCACGCCAGTCGAGTTGCAAGGGCTCAAATTTGAACGAATTGACCAGGGTGTTTACCTGTCCGCTGGCTTGCAATTTGATATGCCCAGCTTGCTCGAAGACGCCATGCTCAAAGGTGTGTCACTGTATTTTGTGACTGAGGTCGATATCGTGCGTGAGCGCTGGTATTTCTATGACAAGAACGTGGCACATGCTGAGCGCCATGTGCGTTTGAGCTTTATGCCCTTGACCCGGCGCTGGCGAGTGAGCGCGTCCCCGCAGCCATTCAGCGCAGGAGGCTTAGGCATGAACATGGGGCAAAGTTACGACAGCCTTGAAGACGCACTTGTCTCCGTGCGCCGCTTGGTGCAATGGCGCGTGGCCAACGTCGCCGACCTAGAAGCCGAATCGAAGCAAAACATCGAACTCAGTTTTCGACTTGACTTAACCCAGCTACCGAGACCATTGCAAATGGGCGCGACGGGACAAAGCGACTGGAATATCAACCTGAATAAAAAGCAGCGATTTGTGATGGAGTCGCCCCCATGAAAATTTACGCCCCTGAAGGCGTAAAGTTGAAGCCACATCAGATGCGCTGGCTGGTGGTGATCAGTGCTGCGGTGGTTTTGGGCTTGGGTTTGGTGTTGTTGTTTCTGTTGACCCAAGCCAGCGACAACCGACAACTTTATGAGCGCAACTACAGGCAACTCTTTGTCCTCAATGTGGTGGTGGCTACATTGTTGATGTCGGTGATTGTCTGGCTCTCGTTGCGGCTGATGCTGCGTTTGCGGCAAGGAAAATTTGGCAGCCGGTTGCTGCTCAAAATTGCGGCCACATTTGCCTTGGTGGGTTTGTTGCCAGGCCTGTTGATTTACAGCGTGTCGTATCAGTTTGTCTCGCGGTCAATTGAGAGTTGGTTTGATGTCAAGGTGGAGGGAGCGCTTGACGCCGGCCTGAGCTTAGGACGATCGACGCTGGATAACTTGGCCAATGATTTGGGTCAAAAAACACGTGCCGCATCGGCACAAATCATGGACCTGCCAGACGTTTCGGTGGGTTTAACCTTGGAGCGACTGCGCGACCAATTGGGCGCCGACGATGTGATTGTGTGGAACAACGCAGGGCAAGCGCTGGCCAGTGCTGGCACATCGCGTTTCACCATCAACCCAGATCGACCTGCTGCATCGTTACTCAAACAAGTCAAAATCCAAGGTTGGGCGACCTCTGTGGATGGCTTGGAAGAGGCGCAGGTTAAAGGGAATTCACAAGCAAAAATTCGGGCGTTGGCTTTGATTCCGGCTTCTGGATTGGGATTGTTGGTTGAGCCTCGGGTGCTGCAAGTCACCAAAGCGATCCCACCCTCGTTGGTTGGCAATGCACTGGCCGTGGAATCTGCCTATCGCGAGTACCAAGAACTCGCGTTGGGACGCGATGGTTTGCGCAGCATGTACATCGGCACTTTGACCCTCAGTTTGTTTCTGGCGGTTTTTGGTGCGGTGTTGCTGGCCGTTTTGCTGGGTAATCAACTGGCTACGCCATTACTTTTCCTGGCACAAGGCGTGCGCGATGTGGCGGCAGGCGACTTAAGTCCCAAACCCGCCTTGCAAGGACGTGACGAATTAGGCGGCTTGACCCGCTCCTTTGCGCAAATGACCCAGCAACTCTCAGATGCCCGGGCTGCGGTCGACCGAAGCATGGGGCAAGTCAGTCATGCGCGTGCCAATTTGCAAACCATCTTGGACAACTTGACCGCTGGCGTGATCGTGTTGGATGACCACGGCGTGATTCAGTCTTCCAACCCGGGTGCGACTCGAG
>CAIMWY010000452.1 GCA_903845315.1 uncultured Burkholderiales bacterium | reverse complement strand
GGGTCTGCTGCCCGAAGGGCCGCGCTTTGCTGCGCTGGATGCGTATGACGTGGAGGGTGAAGGCGGCGATTCGTTGGCTTGGGCCTTTGGTGCCTTGGGCCAGCAAGACCGGGCCCGCCACCTGGCCACGCTCTACCTCAACGACTTGGCCGATGTGTTGCGCGACGCTGTAGACCCACGCTTTGAGTTTGTGCGTTACGCCGAATCGCTGGCCAGCAGCCAAGCCAGCTTTGAGCCCTTGGCCCAAGCCTTGGCCGGTGCACCCACCTTGGTCGACGAGGTGCTGCACGATTTGACCTTGCAGAGCATGGCGCAGCACCAACCGCAACTGGTGTTACTGTCGGTGCCGTTTCCCGGGGCGGTGTATGCCGCGCTGCGCATCGCGCAAACCATCAAAGCGCACCACCCACACACCGTCATCGCCATGGGCGGCGGCTTTGTCAACACCGAGTTGCGCAACCTGTCTGAGCCGCGCTTGTTTGACTATGTGGACTACGTCACGCTGGACGCGGGCGAGCGCCCTTTGCTGGCGCTGCTGGCCCACCTGCAAGGCCAGCGCAGCGCGCAACGCCTGGTGCGCACCTTCGTGCGCGATGCACAGACCGCACAGGTGCGTTATGTGAACTGGGCCGAGCCCGATGTGGCCTTTGAAGACGTGGGCACACCCACCTGGGACGGCCTGCCGCTGGAGCGCTACCTGTCGCTGCTGGACATGCTCAACCCCATGCACCGTTTGTGGAGCGATGGGCGCTGGAACAAGATCACCGTGGCCCATGGCTGCTACTGGAAGAAATGCAGCTTTTGCGATGTGAGCTTGGACTACATCTCGCGCTACGACGCGGCGTCTGCCACCACCTTGGTGGACCGCATCGAGGCCATCGTGGCCGAGACCGGACAAACCGGCTTTCACTTGGTCGACGAAGCCGCACCGCCCAAAGCCTTGAAAGCCATGGCCGAAGAAATTTTGCGCCGTGAGTTGCGCATCTCGTGGTGGGGCAACATCCGCTTTGAGAAAACCTTCACCCCTGAGTTGGCCGAGCTGTTGGCCGAGAGTGGCTGCATTGCCCTCTCAGGAGGCTTGGAGGTCGCCTCGGACCGCTTGCTGGCCTTGATGAATAAAGGCGTCTCGGTGGACCAAGTGGCCCGCGTGACCAAGGGCTTTTCAGAGGCAGGCATTTTGGTCCACGCTTACCTGATGTACGGCTTTCCCACCCAGACCCTGCAAGACACGGTGGACGCGCTGGAGTACGTGCGCCAGCTGTTTGACAACGGATGTATCCAGAGCGGCTTCTTTCACCGCTTTGCCTGCACGGTGCATTCACCGGTGGGCAAAGACCCTGCTGCCTATGGCATCACGCTGGTGCCCAACCCACCGGTGACGTTTGGTGAAAACGACATTGGCTTTGTCGACCCCACCGGTACCGACCACGACCTGTTAGGCCGTGGCTTGAAGAAGGCGATATACAACTTCATGCACGGCATCGGCCTTGAGAACGATGTGCGCAGTTGGTTTGAATTGCCCAAAGGCCAGTGCCCCAAGCCCACCGTCAAGCGGCAGGCGATTGAAAAGGCACTGGGCTACTGAGCCATGGGCGCTTATTGGCCTTGGGTGGCTTGCAGCACCGCAATGCGTTCTTCCAGCGGCGGGTGGGTGGCAAACAACTTGCCCAAGTCACCGGTGATGCCCATGGCCGACACGCTGCTGGGCAGTGCGCCCGCTTGCATCTGACCCAAACGACCCAGCGCGTTGATCATGGGTTGCTTGCGCCCGAGCAAGTGGGCCGAGCCCGCATCGGCACGGAACTCGCGCTGACGGCTGAACCAGGCCACGATCATGCTGGCCACAAAGCCCAGCACGATGTCGAGCACAAAGCTGGTGATGTAGTAGCCCATGCCGGGGCCACTGGATTGCTCATCGTTCTTGCGCAACATGCCGTCCACAAAATAGCCCACCACGCGGCTCAAGAACACCACAAAGGTGTTGAGTACGCCTTGAATCAGCGTGAGCGTGACCATGTCACCGTTGGCGATGTGCGCAATTTCGTGGCCCAACACCGCTTCCACCTCTTCGCGTGTCATGCCTTGCAACAAACCTGTGGAAACCGCCACCAAGGCAGAGTTTTTGAAAGCCCCGGTGGCAAAGGCGTTGGGCTCACCGTCGTAAATGGCGACCTCGGGCATGGCAATGCCAGCGCGCTCGGACAAGCGGCGCACGGTGTCCAAGATCCAGGCTTCGTCTTGGTTACGGGCTTGGGTGATGACTTCGGCGCCCGTGGACATTTTGGCCATCCACTTGCTCATCAAGAGCGAGATGATGGCGCCACCAAAGCCCATGACCAGCGAGAAGCCAAGCAAAGCCGAAAGGTTCAAGCCATTGGCGGTGAGGTAGCGGTTGACACCCAGCAAACTGGCGACGACCCCCAGCACCACCATGACAGCGAGGTTGGTGAGGACGAACAGAAGAATGCGTTTCATGTATGACGTTCCTTGGATGATTCAGCACGCCGGATGGCGCACTGAGCGTGAATATGAGGCACAACGCCCCTCACTTCAAGTGCATCACACGATAGCCCCACGATTTTTAGGACGAAACACTTGGGCGTTCTGGTAAAAGCTGGGCGCTTCATTGGCCGGCCACCACCCCGGCACGCCCAACACAGGCAAGGGCTCAAGGGGTTAGGTGGCGAGCTTTTCGGGTTGCAAATCGGTGCTGAGCCAGGCGTCCAGTGCGGCATCGTTGCGGGCGTCCACATTGGGCGCGATGCGGTACACATGACCGGTGATGGAGGCATAGGGCGTGACCAATTTCTCCAACAAGGCGTGGCCAAACAACACGATGTGCACGCCTTGCCATTGGGCGCGTTGCTCCACCAGCAAGCTGCGCCAGTCACGCGCTTGCAGGGCTTGCCACAGCGCATCGGGCAGTTGCAGCAAGACGGCGTTTTCGTCGAACAAAGTCAAGGCGTCG
>CAIMWY010000451.1 GCA_903845315.1 uncultured Burkholderiales bacterium | reverse complement strand
TTCATCGGAATTTCGATGATCACATTGAAACATTCTGGGACATTTTTGCCGGGATTCACGTTATCTAAAGACATGGGGACTCATTGGAAAAGTTAAAAGAAACGCCTAGGATTAACCCCTATTTTACTTTCACAGGCCTTGCGCGGCCTTTCTATGGGCTAAAGTATTGAAGTTGGCCAATCGCAGAACCGGGATTTGATCCAGTGTCTGGAGGAAGCAACGCAGCGGTGGTGCTCTTCGACCCGTGCGTTGACACCACCATCCTGGGAAACAACACTGAGGAGAACTTCTCTTATGTCTGCCAACACTGCGCTTCTTTTTGCGCTCGGTTGCGGTCTGGTCGCCGTGATTTACGGTTTCTGGGCTCGATCTTCTATTCTCGCCATGGACGCCGGCAATGCCCGCATGCAAGAAATTGCATCGGCCATTCAGCAAGGCGCTGCGGCTTACCTAGCCCGTCAGTATCGAACCATCGCCCTGGTGGGTGTGGTCTTGGCCATCTTGATCGGCATCTTCCTAGGCATGCAAACCGCCATTGGTTTTGTTCTGGGCGCTCTGCTCTCAGGCGCTTGCGGCTTCATTGGCATGAACGTGTCCGTCAAAGCCAACGTTCGCACGGCCCAAGCGGCCACTCATGGCATCGGTCCAGCATTGGATGTCGCCTTCAAAGGCGGCGCCATCACCGGCATGCTGGTGGTAGGCCTTGGACTTTTGGGTGTCGGTGGTTTCTACTGGTTTTTGGTTGGCAACGGCAACCTGACCCCTGACAAATCACTCGCAACTTTGCTCAACCCCTTGATGGGTTTTGCCTTTGGTTCGTCGTTGATTTCCATCTTTGCCCGTCTAGGCGGCGGCATTTTCACCAAGGGCGCTGACGTTGGCGCCGATTTGGTGGGCAAAGTTGAAGCCGGCATTCCAGAAGACGATCCGCGCAACCCTGCGGTGATTGCCGACAACGTGGGCGACTGCGCAGGCATGGCCGCCGACTTGTTTGAAACCTATGCCGTCACCTTGATCGCAACCATGATGCTGGGCGCCTTGATGGTCGCCAGCGCTCCTACTCAAGCCGTGCTCTATCCCTTGATGTTGGGCGCTGTGTCGATCTTGGCCTCCATCGTGGGCTGCTTTTTCGTCAAAGCATCCCCCGACATGAAAAACGTCATGCCGGCGCTTTACAAGGGCTTGGCCGTCGCAGGCGTGTTGTCCTTGATTGCTTTTTACTTCGTTACCAAGGCCATCATGCCCGACGATGCCTTAGGTGCAGGCACACAAATTCGCCTTTGGGGCGCTTGCGCCGTCGGTTTGCTGCTGACGGCAGCCTTGGTGTGGATCACCGAGTACTACACCGGCACGCAATACCCGCCCGTGCAACACATTGCACAAGCCTCCACCACGGGTCACGGCACCAACATCATTGCCGGTCTGGGTGTCTCGATGCGCTCCACCGCATGGCCCGTGCTGATGGTGTGTGCCGGCATCTTGTCTGCTTACCAGTTGGGCGAGCTCTATGGCATTGCCATTGCAGCGACCGCCATGCTCAGCATGGCCGGCATCGTGGTGGCCTTGGACGCGTATGGTCCCATCACCGACAACGCGGGTGGCATTGCTGAAATGGCAGAGCTACCCAAGTCCGTGCGCGACGTCACCGACCCCCTCGACGCCGTGGGCAACACCACCAAGGCTGTGACCAAAGGCTATGCCATTGGCTCGGCCGGATTGGCTGCCTTGGTGCTGTTTGCAGACTACACGCACTCGTTGGAAAGCCGAGGCATGAGCATCGCTTTCAGTCTGAGCGACCCCAAAGTGATCGTGGGCCTGTTCATCGGCGGCTTGATTCCTTACCTGTTTGGCGCCATGGCCATGGAAGCTGTAGGCCGTGCCGCGGGTTCGGTCGTGGTGGAAGTGCGACGCCAGTTTGCCGACGGACAAATCATGTCTGGTCAACGCAAACCCGACTACAGCGCTGCGGTTGACATGCTGACCACCGCGGCGATCAAGGAAATGGTTGTTCCCTCACTGTTGCCTGTTGTGGTGCCTGTCGTCGTGGGGCTGACCCTGGGCGCAGCGGCATTGGGTGGCTTGCTCATGGGCACCATCGTGACCGGTCTGTTTGTGGCCATCTCCATGTGCACAGGTGGTGGCGCTTGGGACAATGCCAAAAAGTACATCGAAGACGGCAACTTTGGTGGCAAAGGCAGCGAAGCCCACAAAGCGGCTGTCACTGGCGACACCGTGGGGGACCCTTACAAAGACACCGCAGGCCCTGCAGTGAACCCCTTGATCAAGATCATCAACATCGTGGCCTTGTTGATCGTGCCTCTGCTCTGACAGCGCAGGAACTTGAACGAAAAAACCCGCTTCGGCGGGTTTTTTTTGCACACCCCTTCTTGCGCACCAGTCAAGTGAGCGTCATGTGCTCAGAGATAGAGTTGGCAGAATCCCCCCAGCCAAAATGGCCCTTTGGGAGACCTGAATTTTGAAAATAGATATTTCTTTTCCGTCTGACGGCTTAGCGCTTGCTGCGCATCTGCACATCCCCGAGAACTTGAAGCCCCAAGAGAAACGTGCCGCTGTGGTGGTGTTGCATGGTTTTGGCAGCAACAAAAACGGGGGCATCTCAAAAATTGCGGCTGAGTTGTTTGCGCGCTTGGGCTACATCACACTTGCATTTGACATGCGCGGCTGCGGAGACAGCGCGGGCGAGAGAGGCCGCGTGATCTGTCTTGAGCAGGTACGCGACACCCAGCATGCGGTGGACTATTTGCGCACGCGCGACGACATAGACCCAGACCGCATCGCCGTGATGGGCTTTAGCTTTGGCGCTGCCGTCTCGGTCTACACGGCCAGTGTCGACCCACGGGTGGCCGCCTGCATCTCGGTGGGCGGTTGGGGCGACGGTGAAAAGAAATTTCGCTTGCAACACGCCAGCGATGCCGCCTGGAAAAAATTCAGCAACATGTTGAGCGAAGGTCGTCGCGAACTCGCCAAAGGTCATTCCATTCGCGTGCCCCGCTTTGACATCGTACCCGTGCGCGATGGCATGCGCACCAACCTGTCGGGCGGCTCCATCATGGACTTCCCCTTTGAAGTGGTAGACAGCATGTACAACTTTCGAGCCATCGATGTGGTGCACCACATCGCGCCGCGTCCTTTGCTCTTGCTGCACCCAGCCAACGACACGGTCACGCCCACCCAGCAATCCCTGGACTTGTTTCAGCATGCAGGTCAGCCCACCGAACTGCATTTGATGGCCGAGGTCGACCACTTCATGCTGGGAGAGCACAACCCGGTGGTGCATGCGGTGTTGACAAGTTGGCTCAACAAGTACTTCCCACTCAAGACTTTGGTGCACGCATGAGTACCCCACCCCTCTTTCATGTCGGTGGTGTCGCCATGCACCAGCCATTTCGCATCCGGCGGCTGGGACACTTTGGTGTGAATGTCTTCGACCCAGACAGGTCGCTTGATTTTTACAACCGCCTGTTGGGCTTTGAAATTTCCGACCGCATCGACTTCGCTGCGCGACTGTCCCCCGAAGCGGTGGCCTCTGTGGGACCCACGCAAGGCATCTTCATGCGCCACGGCACGGACCACCACTCGTTTGTCTTGTTTCCCCAGCGTGCCGTGCACCAAGCCAACCCGCATTACGCGCACCACCCAGAGCTGACAGTCAATCAAATCACCTGGCAAGTCAGCACGCTGCGCGAGGTGGTCGAGGGCTACCACTGGTTCAAAGAACAAGAGCTCAAGGTGCTGCGCTCGGGGCGTGACTTACCAGGCTCGAATTGGCATTTCTACCCCACCGACCCCTCCGGTCACATCAATGAGCTGTATTACGGCATTGAGCAAATCGGCTGGAACGGTCACTCCAAATCTGGGCTCACGCATGAGGTCAAACACATGCAGCCCCCAGCACTGCCACAAGTGTCTGAGTTTGCTGAGATCAACCAGGTACTGGGCTCGGGCTTGGACCAGATCATGGGCTGGCGTCGCGCCCCTGTATGGCCAGAAACCTTTGACGTGGGTGGCGTGTTGTTGGCGCGTCCCTTCAAGGTCACACGTGTCGGTCCAGTTCGCTTGTTTGTGGAGGATATGGCGCAAGCCCTGAACTTTTACCAACATGCGCTGGGTCTGCGCATCACCGAAGAGGTGATGTATCAAAAGCACCGCTGTGTATTTTTACGCGCCAACACCGAGCACCATTCGCTGGCCTTGTACCCCAAGGCTTTGCGGGCAGAACTGGGGCTGCCAGCGCACTCCAGCTTGATGTCGTGCGGGGTTCAACTTGGCAGCTACCAGCAGCTGGTCGATGCGCAGCAGTTTTTGACGCAACAAGGCGTGTCATGGAAGGTGCTGCCCGCAGAGCTGTCACCCGGCATCGCACACCACGCCTATGCCACTGACCCCGATGGCCATTTGTTGCAGCTGTATGCCGCCATGGAGCAAATCGGCTGGGATGGCCGACCCTGTCCTGCCCCCTTGCGCACGGTGCCGCCCGTCGACCCCGCGCAATGGCCCAAGACCTGGAAGACAGACAACGACGGCATGGACGGCGAAGTCTTCTTGGGCCCTTTGAATTGATGTGAAAAGGAGTGTGTTGTGACGATTTATCGATTGAAACAAATCTTGTTGTGCCTTTGCCTGTGGGCCATGGGCAGCAGCTGGGCCCAAACCTACCCGGCACACAGCATCACCTTGGTGTGCCCGTTTGCCCCCGGGGGTTCGGCCGACATCATGGCGCGCCTGATTGGCAACAAGCTGGGCGAATCCTTGGGCGTTCCTGTGGTGGTCGACAACCGCCCGGGCGCCGGTGGTTTGGTCGGCGCCTCGTTGGTGGCCAAGACCAAGCCCGATGGCTACACCTTGCTCTTGGTCACGGGGGCCTATCCCGCAGGCGCAGCGCTGGCCAAACAGCTGTCGTTTGACCCTGTCAAAGACATCACCATGATCGGCATGGTCACCTCGTACCCCTTCATCTTGAACACCTCCAGCCAGGCACCTTTCAAATCGCTGCCCGAGCTGATGGCCTATGCCAAGGCCAACCCCGGCAAGCTCAACTATTCGAGCTCTGGCATCGGCTCCATCGGCCACCTCTCCTCGGAGTTGTTCAACGTCATGGCCGGAACGGAGATGGTGCACATCCCCACCAAAGGGGGCAGCGCTGCGCTCAACGAACTGCTGGCCGGTCGCATTGACTTGCTGTTTGAAGCGCCCACTTTGTCCCTGCCCTTCATCAAGTCCGGCAAGCTGCAGGCTTTGGCCTCCAGCGGCAAAGAGCGCTCTAAGTCGTGGGCCTCGTTGCCCACCATCAGCGAAGCGCTGCCTGGCTTTCAGGTCTACTCCTTCATTGGCTTGGGCGCCACAACCGGCACGCCCGAGGCCACCATACGGCTGATCAACCAAGAGCTCAAAAAAATCGTCCAGCAAGCCGATGTCGCGAAACGTTTGGTGGAACTCGGGGGCGAGCCCCAGCACAGCAGCCCGGAAGAGTTTCGCCAGTTTGTCGAACAGGACTTGCGCAAATGGCAGCAGTTGATTGACGTGCGAAAGATTGAACGTCAATGACAGGTATCTACCGCGTCTCCCACACCGACCTGCAAGACTTTGCCACCGCTATTTTCAAGCATCAAGGCTTGTCTGAGGCACATGCGCAGCAGGTGGCACAAGCCATGGTGTGGGCCGACTTGCGCGGCATTGACACCCATGGAGTCAGCCGCATTCCGATGTACCTGAAGTTCATTGCGCAACAGGTCATCAACCCACAGCCCAAGATGCACTGGCTGCTCGATTTACCGGCCTTGATGGTGCTCGAAGCCGATCAAGCTGCGGGCGCTGTGGCCATGCGCCATGCTGCCGAGCGACTGCTGGTGCGCGCCAAGCAGTCGGGCATGGCGGCTGTGTTGGTGCGCGCCACCACGCACACCGGCGCCCACGGGTTTGTCACCCAGTACCTGGCGCAACAAGGCATGGCGGCCATCTCCATGGCCGCCTCCATACCCAGCATGGCCTACCACGGCGCTGCAGCAGCAGGTGTGTCGACCGCGCCACTGTCGATGGCTGTGCCAGGCCCCGCCGACCAGCCGATCGTGTTTGACATGGCGACAGGCGTGGTCTCGCTGGGGCGCTTGCTGCAAGCCAAAAAGCTCCACCAAGACATACCCGAGGGCTGGGCATTGAATGCAAAGGGTCAACCCACCACCGACGCGGCGCAAGCCAGCATTCCCCTGCCCATGGCAGGCCCCAAAGGTTCTGGCCTAGCCCTGATGATCGAAATGCTGACCAGCGTGTTGGTGGGCAACCCCATCTTGACCCGTCTGTTGTCGCCCGATGCCGGCGTTCACCAACACAAGCAAAACGCGCTCATCATGGCGTTCGACACCTTTCAAATTTGCCAACGAGACAGCTACACCCAAGACTTGGCCGACACGCTGCGCGCCATCAAGTCGCTGCCCGCCAGCGACGCGGCGCACGAGGTGTTGCTGCCGGGCGAGCGCGGGGACCGCATGGCTCGCCAACAGCTGCAAGATGGCATTGCCTTGTCGCACGACCTGTGCGCCGAGCTCACCCCCATCGCGGCGAAACTCCATATTGCCGTACCTTGGGTATTGGTTCAATCAAGATAAGCGCGCCTCAACACCCAAACAGCCCACCCAGAAATGCGCTTCAAAGCAAGCCGTCCAGGGCTTGCATCTTGGCGTGTTCTTTGACAAGCAGCGCCTGCTCTTTGAGCCAACGCTTGAGCTCGCTGCCTTGCTGAATGCGTTGCAAGTCAGCCTCTAAGCGCGCCAAGGCATAGCGCCGATCGGCCTGGATGCGCTGCAAGCCCTGTGTCCAAACTTCGTCGCTGAACTGCGCATCCAGCGCAAGACCCAACTCCCGCGTCAGCTGCGACTGCAGCTGCCGCACATCGCCTTGCAGCGCCGCCAACTGCTCTTTGAGCAACTCAGACATGGCGGCCAATTTGTCGTTGGACATACGCGCAAGGTGCTGTGGGTCCACATGGGCCACTTGCAATTGCAAGCGCAGCAAAGTGGTGAGGTCGCGACGCTCGTAGGCGGCATTGACCTGACCCATCAGACTTGTTTTACGTTGTTGCTCGGTGGGATCCATTTCCCGATCCGGATGCAAGAGGCTGGCCAACTGTCGGTACACGGTACGAATTGCCAGGGTGGCATCGGTGTGCTTCTGTGCCTCTTGTTGTTGCGCCAAGGGTCGCCGCTGAGCCTTGCGTGCTTGCCGCTTGGCCGCCTTGCGTGCCTCATCGGCTTGTTGCTGCTGTTGCCACTGGCGCATACCCGCCGCCAGCACCTCGTCGGGGGTTTGGTAAAGGCTGGGGTTGTGCAGCGGTTGGCCAATGGCTGTCTCAATTTTTTCGCGCAGATGCTGTATCGCCACCGCGCTCTCATGGGCCGTATCGTGTGCTTCGTCATCTTCGCGGTACAGCTCATTCAGCGCTTGAACTTGCGCATCGCTAGAAGGCGTCAACTTGGCAATCAAGCGCCGCATCTGCTGGCGGGCGATGCGTTGCTGTTGCATCGTCAAGTCGACCGTTTGCAAACGTTCATGCAAACACAGCAAGAGGCTTTTATGAAGACCGACACTTTGATTCGACGTCTCATACAGCACCTGCATGTGCGCAAGACGGTGGCGATCGGACCAAGCTTGTAAGCGCTCAAGTTGGCCCGCCGCCTCTTCAATGTGCAATAGCAACTGGTTGAACAGTTGCTGCGCAGTCGTCAAAGGGACGTCCTCAGGGGACTGCACGCATAAACCCAACAAGGGGTCTGTTGGGCTTGGACTTTCTTCAGACAAAGGGGTTATCACAACGATCAGGCATCCAGTGCATGCCAAGGCATGGGCGAATGCGATGTTAAATGATCCCTTTGTGGCTCAAGTACTGCAAGGCCACAGTGCAGGCCCTCTGTCAGTCGTGGGTACTTTTGCCAGTTTCATCCATCAAGCCTAAAAAGACACGCAGGAAGTACACCGCCATGACCAAGATAAAGCCGATGACTGCCAAGCTCATCAAACCGTAGTCGGTGGAAAAAAGATCTGTCAACATTTTCATCAAAGTGCTCCTCTCGATTAACACCCATGTCACTGTGCGCCCAAGCCGCACTAGTCACACTGATCTACATCAAGGCAAAGGGAGATCGCGCACTGAGGCAAAATTGGGGTTATGTCTGAACGCATCATTCCGTTGGTTGACCAACGCCTCCAAACCCTCTCTGCGGTGGTACCAACGCAGCCCATTCTTGCTGTGGGTTCCCTGAGCGATGCCTTGGGCCGGTCTTTGCACGATTTGCGCATCAGCGTGACTGACCGCTGCAACTTCCGTTGCAATTACTGCATGCCCAAGGAGGTGTTCAACAAAGACTACACCTATCTGCCGCACGGCGACCTGTTGAGCTTTGAAGAAATCACGCGTCTGGCCACATTGTTTGTCAGTCACGGGGTGCGCAAAATACGCATCACCGGCGGCGAGCCGCTGCTGCGCAAAAACTTAGAAATTTTGGTGGCCCAACTCGCCGCCTTGCGCACACCCGACGGTGCCCCACTGGACTTGACGCTGACCACCAACGGCTCCTTGTTGGCACGCAAAGCCCAAGCGCTCAAAGATGCGGGCTTGAGTCGTGTCACCGTCAGCTTAGATGGTCTCGACGATGCCGTGTTTCGCGCCATGAACGATGTGGACTTTCCAGTCGCCGATGTGCTGGCCGGCATTGCCGCCGCGCAAGCCGCAGGACTCGGCGTAGATGCACAAGGCCTCAGCAGTGGCCTCAAAGTCAATATGGTGGTCAAACGCAGCACCAACGTCGACCAAATTGTGCCCATGGCCCGCCACTTCCGAGGCAGCGGCATCACCTTGCGCTTCATCGAATACATGGACGTGGGAGCTACCAATGGCTGGTGCATGGACGACGTCTTGCCATCGTCTGAGGTGATTCGTTTGATCCATCAGACCTATCCCTTGGTGGCCCTAGAGCCCAGCGCCCCCGGAGAAACCGCGCAGCGTTGGGGCTACGCCGATGCATCGGGCCGCTTTGACCCGAACTTGGGCGAGGTCGGCGTCATCAGCAGCGTGACCCAAGCGTTTTGCAGGGACTGCAACCGCGCCCGTTTGTCGACCGAAGGCAAGCTCTACCTGTGCTTGTTTGCCACCCAAGGCTATGACTTGCGCCAGTTGATGCGTAGCGCAGGCAGTACCGATACCGACCTGGCCTCTGCCATTGCCCACATCTGGCAGCACCGCGATGACCGTTACTCCGAGCTGCGCGCCAGCTTGCCCGCTGACGCAAGCCCGGCGCTACGACGGGTCGAGATGAGCTACATCGGTGGATAAGCCATGACACCCCCCATCATTTCTCAAGACATCACCGGCATCATCTTGGCCGGTGGACGCGGCAGCCGCATGGGCGGCGTGGACAAGGGCTTGCAAAACTTCAACGGCATGCCCTTGGCGCTGCACACCTTGATGCGCTTGGCCCCCCAAGTGGCCGAAGTCATGGTCAACGCCAACCGCAACCTGTCGGCCTACGAGTCCTTGGGTGTGTCGGTGTGGCCCGATGCATCACCAGACTTTGCCGGACCCTTGGCAGGTTTTTTAGCGGGCTTCGAGCATTGCGAAACGCCCTACCTGCTGACGGTGCCTTGCGACAGCCCGCGCTTTCCGCTGGACTTGGCGCAACGTTTGGGCGACACGTTGGTGGCAGCCAATGCAGACATCGCCATGGCAGCGGCCCCCGAAACCAACGCCCAAGGCGATGTTCAGGTGCGGACACAACCGGTGTTTTGCCTGCTGCGGCGCGAGCTGCTGGAGAGCTTGGTGCGGTTCACCCACAACGGTGGGCGCAAGATCGACGCGTGGACTGCGCAGCATCACACGGTGGTGGTGCCGTTTGACACAGCCACGGACGACCGCCTAGCGTTTTGCAACGTCAACACCTTGCAGGAGCTGCAAGCGCTGGAGAACGCCGCCCCATGAAGAACTTGGCCGACATTGCCGCGGCCCTGCAGGGCTACGACCCGCAGGCGCTGAGCGTGGCGCAGGTGGGCAACTTTTTGACCCAGTTGGTGCAACCGCTCCCTGCAAACCAAGCTCAAGACATTCCCCTGTTTGAAGCGCTGGGTCGGGTGCTGGCCCAAGATGTGATCTCCCCCATCCATGTGCCACCCCACAACAACTCGGCCATGGACGGTTTTGCCTTCGATGGCAGCCAACTCTCCCTCACCCAAGCACTACACCTGCATGTGGTCGGCACTGCATTGGCAGGCAAGGCGTGGCAAGGCCGCGTGCAAGCGGGTGAGTGCTTAAAGATCATGACCGGGGCCATCTTGCCCGAGGGTCTGGACACGGTGGCGCCGCTTGAGCTTTGCCAAGTTCACACCGAGGCAGACACCACCACAGTCACACTGCCCGCAGGTGTGTTTCAGCGGGGCGACAACCGTCGCTTGCAAGGTGAAGACTTGATGCAAGGCCATGCTGCCCTGCCCGCAGGTGCCCACCTGACTCCGGCGGCCTTGGGGCTGGTCGCGAGCTTAGGGCAACCCACGGTGCGGGTGCACCGCCGCTTGCGGGTAGCTTATTTTTCGACGGGCGATGAAATTTTGAGCCTGGGTGAAGTACCCCGCGAAGGCGCGGTGTACGACAGCAACCGCTTCACGGTGTTTGGCCTGCTCACGCGCATGGGCTGCGAGGTGATCGACCTGGGCGTGGTGCGCGACGACCCGGTGCTTCTGGAAGCCGCTTTCTCCCAAGCTGCCGCTCAGGTCGACGCCATCATCACCAGCGGCGGCGTGAGCGTGGGTGAAGCCGACTTCACCAAAGCCATGATGAAAAAACTCGGCGACGTGGCGTTTTGGAAAATCGCCATGCGCCCGGGTCGCCCCATGGCTGTGGGGCGCTTGGGTCGATCGGTCTTGTTTGGTTTGCCGGGCAACCCGGTGGCCGTGATGGTGACTTTCTTGGCGTTTGTGCGGCCCGCCCTGCTGCGCATGATGGGCAGCACCGCCCCTACGCCCCCCTTGCTGCGCGCCAAAAGTCTAGAGGCTTTGCGCAAAAAACCCGGTCGTACCGAATACCAACGCGGCACGGTGAGCTCCGCTGCGGACGGCAGCTTGCAGGTGCGCACCACCGGCAACCAAGGCTCGGGCGTGCTGAGTTCGATGGTTCAAGGCAATGGTTTGATCGTGTTGCACCATGAACAAGGCAACATCGCCGTCGGCGACGAGGTGGATGTGATGGTGTTTGAAGGGGTGGTCTGACAGACACACCAACAAGCGCTCCAAGCCAAGAGGCAAGCCAGCTGATTCAGCTGTGATGCCTCATCAAGACATCAAGACAACATTTCAGGCGCAATCTCCATCGGCCCAGTGCCGCTGTAGCGCTCTAGATAGATGTAGATCACAGGCGTGATGTAGAGCGTGATCACCTGCGAGAACGCCAAGCCTCCAACCACCACAATGCCCAGAGGCATGCGCAACTCGGCGCCCGCCCCTAGCCCCAGTGCAATCGGCAAGGCGCCCATCATGGCCGCCAAGGTGGTCATCAAAATCGGGCGGAAACGGGTCAGGCAGGCAGACCGGATCGCGTCACGCGGCGTCAGCTTGTGCTGTCGTTGCGCCTCCAGCGCAAAGTCGATCATCAAAATCGCGTTCTTCTTCACGATGCCAATCAACAGCAAGATGCCAATGGTGGCAATGATGGTCAGCTCCATGTTGAAGATGCGCAAAAACACCAAGGCTCCAATCGCAGCCGAGGGCAGGCCCGCCAAAATGGTCAAGGGGTGGATGTAGCTTTCATACAAAACACCCAACAGCACATAGATGACAAACACCGCACTGACCAGCAAGATGATTTGCCCCGCTTGGCCACTTTGGAAAACCGCTGCATCCCCGCCATAGCTGGTGATGATGGTGGGTGGCAAGTTGATGGTTTTGACAAACCCGTCAATCTTTTCCGTGGCGTCGCCCAAAGGCACGTCCGGCGCCAAGTTGAACGAGATCGTGACTGATGGCAGTTGGCCTTGGTGGTTCACTGCCGTCGGCCCCACGAAGCGCTTGAAAGTGGCCAAACTGGAGAGCGGCACCAAACGGTCGGTGGCGCGACCGCGCAGGTAAATGTCGTTCAAGCCGCTTTCGAACTCGCGACTTTCTTGGCCCGACTCCATGATGACTTGAAAGGTATTGACAGGCGTGTAGATGGTCGATATTTGCTTCTCGCCATACGAGGTGTACAAAGCCGTGCGAATGTCGGCAATCGAGACGCCCGCACTGGCCGCTTTCTCGCGGTCGATGTCGATCAGCACGTTCAAGCCTTTGAGCTGTGAGTCGCTGGTGACGTCGCGAAAAATCGGGTCGGCCCGCATCTCGCGTAGCATTTTTTCCGACCATTCGTTCACCCCGTCAAAGCCCACACTTTGCAAGATGAACTGGTAACGACTCTTGCTGACTTTACCGCCCAACTGCAGGTTTTGAATGGGACGCATGTACACGTTCATGCCGGGAATCGAGCGGAACTTGGCGCGAAAACCTTCCAGCACTTTTTGCATCGGAACGCGCTCGCCCTTGGGCTTGAGGTTCAGGAACATGCGCCCGTTGTTGGGCAAGTTGCCGGTGTTGGCGCCGCCCCCGACAAACGAGACCATGCTCAACACATTCGGGTCGTTGCGCACCATCTCTGCGGCAAGGTCTTGCAGTTTGAGCATGGCTGTAAATGAAATGTCCTCCGAAGCCTCGGTGGTGATCAAAATTTGGCCAATGTCTTCTTCAGGGAAGAAACCTTTGGGTACCCAGATGTACATGGCAATCGTCACCACAAAGGTGGCAATCGCAACCGCCAACACCCATCGCTGGTGCGCCAAACAGACATCCAAGCTGGACTCATATTTGCGCAACACCCAGTGAAACAACTGGTCAAACTTGACGGTGATCCAGTAATCCTTGGGCTCTTCACCGTGTTTGGGCAAAAAGCGACTGCACAGCATGGGCACCAAGGTCAGCGAGACCACTGCCGACACCAAGATGGAGAGCGACACCACCACCGCAAACTCGCGGAACAACAAACCAATGGGGCCGGGCATGAAGAAAATCGGGATGAACACCGCCACCAACGAAATTGAAATCGAGATGATGGTGAAGCCCACCTCTTTGCTGCCCTTGAGGGCAGCTTTCAGAGGATGCATGCCTTCTTCCACGTAGCGCATGATGTTCTCGAGCACCACGATCGAGTCATCCACCACCAATCCCACCGCCAAGGTGATGCCCAGCAGCGACACGTTGTCCAAGCTGTAGCCCATCCAATACAGGATGAAGAAAGCACCAATCAAGGACACCGGCAAACTCAAGGCCGGAATGATGGTGGCGGCCGCATGCTTCAAAAACAAAAAGATCACCAACACCACCAAAGCCACCGTCAAGGCCAAGGTGTAGTTCACGTCGTGGATCGATTCGCGAATCGATGACGAGCGGTCGTTGAGCAAGTTGATCTGCATGGAGCCCGGCATTTGCTTTTCAAACGTGGGGATCATGCGGCGAATGCCGTCCACCACTTTCACGGTGTTGGCGCTGGGCTGCCGCAACACAGCAATGATGACCGAGCGCTCGCCCATGTAGGAGCCACTGGTCTTGACCTGTTCATAGCTTTCGCTGACCACGGCCACATCCGACAACCGGATCGGCAAGCCGTTGCGCTGCGCCACCATCAGGTTGGCAAACTCTTTGGCACGAATCATTTGCGGGTTGGCATAGATCGTCAAGGCTTGGCGCGGACCGTCCAACACACCCACCGGCGCATTCGAGTTGGCCTTGTTGATGGCTTGCGCCACATCGTCCATGGTCAAGTTGTTCATGGCCAGCTTGGCTGGGTTGGCACGCACGCGCACCGCATAACGCTTTTGACCGTAGACCAACACTTGGGCCACGCCGTCGATGGTGGACAGGTTGGGAGAAATCAGATTTTCGGCATAGTCACTGACTTCAAACAAGTCCATCGACGGCGAACTCAAGGACATCAACAACACCGGCGCGTCGGCCGGGTTGACCTTGCGGTAAGACGGCGGAATCGTCATCTCAATCGGCAAACGCCGCTGTGCGCGCAACAAAGCGGCTTGCACGTCCACAGCGGCTTTGTCAATGTCACGC
>CAIMWY010000450.1 GCA_903845315.1 uncultured Burkholderiales bacterium | reverse complement strand
TTGTCTCAAAAAACAAAACCACCCCGAAAGGTGGTTTTGAGCAGGAGAGTTTTTTACTCAGCGCGGTAATTGGGCGCTTCTTTGGTGATCTGCACATCGTGTACGTGGCTCTCACGGATACCCGCAGATGTGATTTCGACAAACTGCGCCTCGTTGTGCATCGCCTCAATGGTGGGGCAACCGCAATAACCCATGCTGGCGCGCAAGCCACCCGCCATTTGGTAAATGATGGCCACCACCGAGCCTTTGTAAGGCACACGGCCTTCAATGCCCTCGGGCACCAGTTTGTCCGCATTGGGGTTGCCGGTGCTTGACTCTTGAAAGTAGCGGTCTGCGCTGCCTTGCTGCATGGCGCCGATCGAGCCCATGCCACGGTAGCTTTTGTAGCTGCGGCCTTGAAACAAAATCACCTCACCCGGGGCCTCTTCGGTGCCCGCAAACATGCCCCCCATCATCACCGTGCCGGCCCCTGCGGCAATGGCTTTGGCAATGTCGCCGCTGTAGCGGATGCCGCCGTCTGCAATCAAAGGCACGCCGGTGCCTTGCAACGCCGTTGCCACGTTGTCCACCGCCATGATTTGCGGCACACCCACACCTGCCACGATGCGGGTGGTGCAGATGGAGCCTGGGCCAATACCCACCTTGACGCCATCGGCTCCGGCTTCCACCAATGCCAATGCAGCGGCACCGGTGGCGATGTTGCCGCCAATGACTTCGATGTGCGGGTAGTTTTGTTTGACCCAACGCACCCGGTCAATCACACCTTTGCTGTGGCCATGGGCCGTGTCCACCACGATCGCATCCACGCCTGCTCGGGCCAGCGCCTCGACACGTTCTTCGGTGCCCTCACCCACCCCAACGGCCGCACCCACCAGCAACTTACCAGCGGCATCACGTGCTGCATTGGGAAAGTTGAGTTGCTTGGTGATGTCTTTGACGGTGATCAGGCCTTTGAGCTCAAAGGCATCGTTGATCACCAACAGGCGTTCTAGCTTGTGCTTGTTGAGCAATGCTTTGGCTTGCTCGGGCGTTGTGCCTTCGGGTACTGTGATCAGGCGCTCACGTGGGGTCATGATCTCGCTGACCTTTTGGTCGTAGCGGGTCTCAAAACGCAGATCGCGACCGGTGACGATGCCCACCACCTGTTTGCCGTTGCACACCGGAAAACCAGACACCCCCAACTCTTCAGACAAGGCCATGACTTGGCGTACGGTGGTCTCCGGGGTGATCACCACGGGGTCGCGCAGCACACCCGATTCGTAGCGTTTGACTTTGGCCACTTGCGCCGCTTGCTCTTGTGCGGTCAGGTTTTTGTGCACGATGCCAATGCCGCCTTCTTGGGCAATGGCAATGGCCAAACGGGCTTCGGTCACGGTGTCCATGGCTGCAGACACCAAAGGCAGATTCAAACGGATATTGCGGGTGAATTGGGACGCGAGGGAGGTGTCCTTGGGCAGAACTTGAGAGTAGGCTGGCACCAACAACACATCGTCGAAGGTGAGTGCTTTGCCGAGAAGGCGCATGGGACTTGGCTCCAAAAGAAAGAGTGTACCGATCCGCACTCCCCCACCTGTATACACGCCCTGTCGCTTACTTTTAAGACCTCTGAGCCAGCGGTAAATTCAGCAATAAATTTTGCGGCTTGAGTTTGAGCCGCTGCTCGCCATCCACCGCCATGGCCAAGTAAACCGGCTTGCCCCGCACTTCGGCACGCATGGCCCTGGGGTCGACAAACTCGAGCTTGAACAGACACAGCAGGCGCTCCATGCGCTCTGGCAACACCTCTCGGCCTTGGTACAGGTCGTTGAGCACGCCACTGGCTTGCGCATCCAGGCCCACATGCCAGACCCATTGGTCATCATCTATCTCTCGTTCGGTCTGAATGCGCACCTCGACGCCTAAAAAATGCTGCACCCAGCGCGCCATCACCTCGCACAAGGCGTCTAGCCCGGGCTGACCTCGGTTGAGACTCAACACCCAGTCAAAACTCTCGCTGCGCGGCCAATAGGCGTCTTGGTTGTCTGTGTTGAGTACATCCAGATCCACGCTGCGCAGCTTGATGCCACCTTGTGTCAACAGCTCGCCCAAAGAGCCAAAGCTGCTCTGGGTGGCATGGCGCTCTACCGTGTCATCGTCTGCTGCCATCACAGCACCGTCTTCGAGCACACTTATTTTTTGGGTTCGCATCAACATTTCTGCGGCACGCGCTTGCAAGGCAGTCGGCGTCTCACCTAGCACGTGGCGCAGCAAGATGTGGGTGATCTGCTGAACCAGCAAGGGCGGCACATCCACACCGTCGCCTTGAAACAAGGCCAGGTAGCTGGCTTCTAAGGTAGGCTTGGCCAATATGCGCTGCCTAAAACGCAGCCACACCGCGTAGTTCTCAGCGGCATCTTTGTCTTGCAATTGCGCCAATTCATCGGCCATCACCTCACGCCTAGGCTTGTCCATCAAACTGTGGTGAAGCGCAATCTCTGCTGAACATGACGCAGCAATAGGTGCCAATTCAGGGCGCTCCAGCAAAAAGCGCAAAAAATCATCTGTCACACACAAATGCCCTTGTGCGTTGGTGTTCAGCAAGGCATAGCCGCAGGTGGGCCAAAGCGTGTGTGTCATGAATCAGTAGCCAGCTTTGGCACCCTCGCGGCGCTTGGCAAACAAGCCCGCGCGTTGGGTGCCTTGTTTTTGAAAACGCTCACGGCGTGCCACCTTCGGATCCACCGTCAAGGGCCGGTACAACTCCACTCGGTCCAAGTCACGCAGTACATGACCGGTGGTGATTTTTCGCCCCCAAATACCCAGCAACCACAGCGCTTGATTGTTCAAGTCAAGTTCTGGGAATTCGGCCAACAAACCACTGGCGTGCAAGGCCTGCTGCACGGTGCTGCCAGGAGGCAAGGCAATTTGGCGTTCATGGACCACGCGGGGTGCAGCGGACACCATCACACAGATGTGCATTGCGGGGGTGACTGGCGTGGGTTGCGTCACGTGGTGTACACCTGCTCTGCGCGCTTGACAAAGGCATCCACCAAGGTGGATGCAATCTTGTCAAACACGGGTCCGACCAGAGCACCGAACATGCTGTCAAAGCTGTAGTTCAAAGTCAGCTCGATCCGGCAGGCGCGTTGCGGGGCTTGTGAGTTGGGATCAGTCAGGGGATGAAAGTCCCACGTGCCATCCAAATGCTTGAAGGGCCCATCAATGAGTTGCAACTTCACTTGGCGACCTGGCACGTGCTGGTTGCGGGTTGAAAAGCTTTTGCGAAAACCGCCCAAGGACATGCCAATTTCAGCGGTCATCTCGTTGCCATCTTGTGTCAGCACAGCACCGCGCTCACACCAAGGCAGGAACTCGGGATAACGCACCACATCGGTGACCAAGGCAAACATTTCCTCAGCGCTGAACCAAATAAGAAGAGACTTGTGGACGGTTTTCATAGAATGGTCACTATTGTAAGAAGCACCATGGCCACGAAAAAACCCGCAACTCCCTCACGCATTGCCGACAACAAAAAGGCCGCATACAACTATTTCTTTGAAGAAAAGTTTGAAGCCGGCATGGTGCTTCAGGGCTGGGAGGTCAAATCTGCGCGTGAAGGCAAGGTGCAACTCACCGACGGCTATGTCGTCATCCGCGATGGCGAGCTCTACGTCATTGGCTGCCAAATCAACCCACTGCACACCGCATCCAGCCACGTCAGCCCAGACTCTGTGCGGACCAAAAAACTGCTGATGAAGAAAGACGAGATCAAACGTCTGATTGGCAAGGTTGAGCAAAAAGGATACACCTTAGTGCCCATCAATCTGCACTGGAAAAACGGCAAGATCAAATGCGAAATTGCCCTTGCCAAGGGTAAAGCCGAGCACGACAAACGCGACACGATCAAAGACCGCGAAGGCAAGCGCGAGGTTGAGCGTGCCATGAAAAGCCGGCACAAATAAAGCAGCCCTCAACGACCTGTTTTGCGTTTGGCCGCTAAAGGTTTGGCGGCACCTGTCACGCGTGGCGGCAAGCCTGTGTGTTGCGTGAGCACCCGCCCTTTGGTGGGTTCGTTGCGCATCGTTGACGTCGCCACACCCGCTTTGGACGCACTGGCTTTAGGCGTGATCGTGCTGTTTTTGCGCCGCGCACTGGTGTAGCCGCCGTCGGTCAGAGGCTGGAACGTTGGAATCAAATGGTGCTTGCCGTTGCCAATCAAATCGGCACGTCCCATGGCTTTCAAGGCCTCGCGCAACAACGGCCAATTGTTGGCATCGTGGTAGCGCAGAAAAGCTTTGTGCAAGCGCCTGCGGCGCTCCCCTCGTACGATGTCGACCGCTTCGCTGGTGCGTGTGACCCGAGACAAGGGGTCTTTGCCTGAGTGGTACATGGCCGTGGCTGTGGCCATCGGGCTGGGGTAAAAAGTCTGTACCTGGTCAGCACGAAAGCCGTTTTTCTTCAGCCACAAGGCCAGGTTCATCATGTCTTCGTCTCGCGTGCCCGGGTGAGCCGCGATGAAGTACGGCACCAAATACTGCTTTTTGCCAGCCTCGGCGGAGAAGCGGTCAAACATCTGCTTGAACTTGTCGTAGCTGCCAATGCCGGGCTTCATCATCTTGGACAGTGGTCCGCCCTCGGTGTGCTCCGGTGCGATCTTGAGGTAGCCCCCCACGTGGTGGGTCACCAGCTCTTTGACGTACTCGGGTGATTTGACCGCCAGGTCGTAGCGCAGCCCGGAACCAATCAAAATTTTCTTCACGCCTTTCAAGGCCCGCGCACGGCGGTACATGTGAATCAGTGAGCTGTGGTCGGTGTTGAGGTTTTGGCAAATGCCCGGATAGACACAACTCGGCTTGCGACACGCGGCCTCAATCTCGGGGCTTTTGCAGCCAATGCGGTACATGTTGGCCGTGGGGCCACCCAAGTCGCTGATGACGCCGGTGAAGCCCGACACCTTGTCGCGGATGTCTTCGATCTCGCGAATCACCGAGTCTTCGCTGCGGCTTTGGATGATGCGTCCTTCGTGCTCGGTGATCGAACAAAACGTGCAACCGCCAAAACAGCCGCGCATGATGTTGACCGAGAAGCGAATCATCTCCCAGGCTGGGATTTTTGTGGTGCCGTCATGGCTGCTCTTCTCATCGGCATACACCGGATGGGGGCTGCGTGCATAGGGCAAGTCAAACACCAAGTCCATCTCGGCGGTGCTCAACGGGATGGGGGGTGGGTTGATCCACACATCGCGTGCGGTAGCGCCTTCGCCATGCGACTGCACCAAGCAGCGGGCATTGCCGGGGTTGGTTTCCAAATGCAACACACGGTTGGCGTGGGCATACAGCACCGGGTCAGACTTGACGTGGTCGAAGCTGGGCAGGCGAATCACGCTGCGCTCACGAGGTGGGACTTTGAGTTTGCCCTTGCCCTGCAAGGCGGGCATGTTGGGGTTGGGCACAAAGTTCAGGGAG
>CAIMWY010000449.1 GCA_903845315.1 uncultured Burkholderiales bacterium | reverse complement strand
GGCAATGGTCCTGCGCTTCGTCTGCCGACAGACGTTCCCTGCTTTTTTAGGTGAATAGAAACAAGATCGGCAACGGCATGGACAATCGCGTGCTGTAAAATCTTCCCCGTTGTGGAGTCATCGCAGGCTGCGTATGGATTGGCGAAAGGTATTAGCCTGCATTACAGGTGCGGTGGATGAGGCGTTGCTGCTGTGCAACGAATATCTGGCTGCCGAGAACCGGATTCTGATGGAGCAATTGCAAGGGCGCTTGCGCCTCACCGCTCCGCAGAGAATCACCCTGGCTGAAATTGGCAGCCGCCTCGGGCGCAAGGCGCTGGCAGACGTGGCGAATATCGTCAAGCCAGAAACAATCCTCGCATGGTATGCGGAAACTGGTCGCACAGTTTCGCGAACAGTTTCGAGCCGCCTAGATACTCGGATCTTCCGTCCGCAATACGGGATTGCCGAAAAAGGACATCGCCGATGTAGCAATCGCTCACGCTGCGTATTTCGCGCAACGTGACTGGTGCGTTTCGCGCCATCGTGACCGATGGCGGGTTGTTGCATGGAATTTAAGATACATACAAGTCAAACTATTAAACACACGGAATAACGCACTGCAATACGCCTGAAATGTGATTGCTCCAAAGTTGAATCTCGTAATAACAATCTTTCATGGAAACCGAGTTGAAAAAAGTCTTGATTGTTGGTAGCGCCCCTGATGCCCTGAGAGCTGCGAGCTGGGACACCTCTTTTTTCTCCCACATTATCGCTATCAACAACGCATGGATGGCATGCCCATCTTGGAATTGCCTGATCTTTCCCGATGATTTTCCCGAGGAGAGACATCCCTGCGCAGAGGCGCTTCAGGGAAAGCAGGTTGTAACTTCTCATGAATTTGTACCAATCCAAAATGAATTTGGAGGGTTTGTTTATGCGGGCGGGACGATGTCGTTTACTGCTGGCTATTGGGCATTGGGTGCACTGAAGCCCGATGTCATTGCTTACATTGGCTGCGACATGATTTACGACGCCAAGCCCGGAGAAATGACGCATTTTTACGGTTGCGGTGCTGCCGATCCGTTGCGCGTGGATGTCACCCTGCAAAGCCTTGAAGCCAAATCTTTGCGATTACAAGCCTTGGCTGGGCGAAATGGTTGCGCGGTCGTCAATTTATCCAACCAACAAACCTCGCGACTTTTGATCCCACGCATTGAATTGCAGACGCTCGAAGAAATGACACAAAATCCACCCACCATTATCTTCAACAACCTTGCTGTTCAAAATGCCTTGCGTGCCGAGTCTGAACTGGGCTATCGGGTTGAATCTGGAAGGTATTGGGAAAAGTGCGAACAATTTGACAGTCATAAATTACACGCGATTGATGCACTTTGGCTCAGAATCGCGTCTCAAGCTGTTTCGACTTCTGACCAACTGGACAGTCGTTAAGCCTGCTGCCACGCAGAAGAATTACGTGGTGACGAACCTGTTTATTGCTCTGCAAGCAGGTATAAATTTATCAGGAAAGCTTGTCGATAATATGCACCGTTTAATACTTTTTCTCACAATTGCCGCCATGCCGCTGCTCAGTCACGCGATCGAAGAACCTGAATACGAAGTTATCAAGACAGTCGATAAAGTGGAATTTCGAAAATACTCGCCTTACGTCGTGGCTGAGGTGGTGCTGGATGCGACGGCCGAAGACGCCGGTAACCGGGCCTTCCCGATCCTCGCCGGCTACATCTTCGGCAAGAACAAGGGTGAGAAAAAATTTGTGATGACCGCACCAGTGACCCAGACCGCTGCGCCCTTGAAAATGGAGATGACCGCGCCGGTGACGCAGGCCGCAGTGCCGGGCGGCATGCGGGTGCAGTTCGTCCTGCCCAAGGGTGTGACACTGGAGTCCGCTCCCGAGCCGCTGGACCCACGGGTGCAGTTGCGCTTGGTGCCGGCCAGCCAGTGGGCGGCCATCCGTTACTCGGGCACCTGGTCGCAGTCCAACTACGAGGAGCATCTGGCACTTTTGAAGGATGCGCTCGACAAGGCGGGCGTGGTCACGCAGGGTGAACCCGTGCTGGCCCGCTACAACCCGCCGTTTACGCCGTGGTTTATGCGCCGTAACGAAATCTGGCTGGCGCTGCGATGAACCGTTTGGTCTTCCGGCATGGCGCCTGGGTCGCCTTGCTGCTGGC
>CAIMWY010000448.1 GCA_903845315.1 uncultured Burkholderiales bacterium | reverse complement strand
TCCATGCGCGGCGCGTGGTGTCGCCAAGGTGATGTCTAAGGGTATTCATGTTGCCTCTCTGCGTGGTTGTTGTCACTACGATCCTAGAATAATTTTTCAAACCCCACTCTCTCACACAAAATGCCCAAACTCAAAATTGCAGAATGCCGCGAATTCATCCAAACCGTGTCAGCCAAAGCGCTCGAGATGAAAGTGCCGGTGGCCATTGCCGTGGTCAACGCCGAGGGCCATTTGCTCGCGCTCGAGCGCATGGACGATGCAGGCTTCATCACCCCCGACATTGCCACCAGCAAAGCCTTCACCGTGGCCGCCTTTCGCTCGATGAGTCCACGTTTTCCAGATGGTTTGGCGATCCAACAATGGTTCAAAGAACGCAACCCGCAAATGCTGATCAATGCCTCCATCTTCACGGGCGGCAAGGTGGTGGTGTCCGGCGGCTGCGCGCCGATCTTCAAAGGCGACGAGATGGTCGGTGCCTATGGCGTGAGCGGTGGCACCTCGGACCAAGACGAGGTCATGGCGATTTACGCCCGCGAAAAAGTGGGCTGGGCGCACCGCGCAGAAAACGATGCCACACCGCCCGAAGTCAGACAGCACCTTGAAGAGCTCTACCGCAAAGCAGGCCTCGACACAGGCAAGCTCTAACTGCCACGTAGGCGACACGGCCACGTGTTATTTCAAGGACACTCTCGCATCTTTTGACTCAGCGAACACAGCATGCCTATTTTGAATATCCGTGGCTTCAACATGAACTATGAGGTGGTGGGCGACAGCGGCCCCTATGTGGCCTTGACCACAGGCGGTCGTCGCGGCTACGCCGAGTTCATTCCTGTCGCGCACAAACTCGCGGCCAAAGGCTTTCGCGTGGTGCTGCATGACCGACGCAACACCGGCGCCTCCGATGTGGTGATTGAAGGCCAAGACGGTGAAGAAGAAATTGCAGCCGACGACTTGATCGCCTTGCTGGGTCACCTCAACGCCCTGCCCGCCTACATTGGTGGCACCTCGTCGGGTGCACGCATGTCCATGCTGGTGTACTTGCGCCACCCCAAAGACGTCAAAGGCCTGCTGCTGATGCGCATCACCGGCGGTGACTTTGCCGCGGGTCGCTTGCCTGAGATGTACTACAAACAATTCATTCGCGCCGCGCAAGAAGGCGGGATGGCCGCAGTGTGTGCCACCGAGCAATACCAAGAACGCATCAAAGCCAACCCGAAAAACTTGGCCTACCTGATGAACATGGACCCGGCCCACTACATCCGGGTCATGAGCCATTGGCTGGACATCTTTTTGCAAGGACCCCGCAAGCCCGTGTTGGGCATGACCGATGAGGCGCTGCGCTCAATCCAAGTGCCCACCTTGGTGGTGCCCGGCAACGACAACACCCATGCATCGGTCAACGGCATCGCCGCAGCCGAGTTGATTCCAGGCAGCGCGTTGTACAACTTGCCCATTGAAGACCAAGACGTGCCCCTGCTACCTTTTTCGGCTTGGTCTGAGCAAGAGCCCGAGTTGGCCCAAGCCTTGGCCGACTTCATGCACCGTGTCGAAACAGGTGCACACTGAATCTGTGTTGAACATTCGAGGAGATCGATGTGATGTCATTTAAACAACTCTGTCTGGCTGTCTCATGTGGCCTGTTGCTGCACAGCGCTTGGGCGCAAAACTACCCCAGCAAAACCGTGCGAATCATCGAACCCGCAGGCCCTGGCAGTGCGGTGGACGTCTTTGCCCGCAAGCTCACACCCGGCTTGGCCGACAAGTTTGGGCAATCGGTGGTGGTAGAAAACCGCCCGGGTGGCAACAGCGCCATTGGCGCACGCGAGGCCGCACGTTCGGCCCCCGATGGCCACACGCTGTTTCACGCCAACATCAACAACTCGCTCAATGACATCTTGACCAACGATGCCTGCTGCCGCTTGAATGAAGCCTTGGTGCCCGTGACCTTGCTCACCAGCACACCGCTGGTGATGGTGGTCCACCCGAGCCTGGGCGTGAAGACCTGGAAAGAGTATTTGGCCCTGGCCAAAAGTCAACCGCAGTTGCTGACCTTTGCCTCGGGTGGCACCGGCTCCATCACACAACTGTTAGGTGTGAAGATCAACATGATGGCCGGGCTCGGCGTGCGTGAGATCCCCTACAAAGCCATTGGTGCTGAACTGCCCGATCTGATGGCCGGCCATGTGGCCACCGCCTACCTGGCCCCAGTGGTGGTGGCCCAACACATTCGCTCTGGCAAGTTGGTGGCCTTGGGCGTGGCGGGTGCGCGTCGCATTCCCATCTTGCCCGAAGTGCCCACCCTGGCCGAGGCCGGCTTGGCCGATGCAGAAGCCTCGGGCTGGAATGGTTTGTTTGTGCCCGCTGGCACACCCAGGCCCATCATCCAACGATTGCAAGCCGAAGTCAGCGCCATCATGGAAGCGCCCGCCTTCAAAGCCGAGGCACTCAGCCTGGGCTATGAGTTGGGCGGATCGAGCTCTGAGGAGTTCGCCGCCTACATCAAGTCCGAGGTCGCCAAGTGGGGCCGCGTGATCAAAGACGCCAAGATCAAAGCTGAATAACTGACAACATCCACGAAAGACACACCATGAAAACCCCAAGCATCCGCCGTGTGGTCACGGGCCACGACGACCAAGGCAAAGCCATCGTCAAGATTGACGAAATCTGCACACACTTCAAAGAAGGCCGACCCAACGGCCAAATTTGCAACATCTGGACCACCGACTCGGCGCCTGCCGACAACTCGTCGCAGG
>CAIMWY010000447.1 GCA_903845315.1 uncultured Burkholderiales bacterium | reverse complement strand
GGCATGTTGCGCGCCAACGTGCCGGCCATTTATGTTTACGGCGGCACCATCTTGCCAGGTCGCTACAAAGGCCAAGACCTCAACATCGTGAGCGTGTTTGAAGCCGTGGGCGAAAACGCCGCAGGCAAGTTGAGCGACGAAGACCTGCACCAGATCGAGCTTCGCGCCATCCCCGGCAGCGGCTCATGCGGCGGTATGTACACCGCCAACACCATGTCCTCAGCCTTCGAAGCGTTGGGCATGTCGCTGCCCTATTCGTCGACCATGGCCAACCCCCATGACGAGAAGATGAACTCGGCCCAAGAGTCGGCCAAGGTGCTGATTGAAGCGGTCAAAAAAGACATCAAACCGCGCGACATCGTGACCAAAAAATCGCTCGAAAATGCCGTCGCTGTGATCATGGCCACCGGCGGATCAACCAACGCGGTGCTGCACTTCTTGGCCATCGCACACGCCGCGGGCGTGGAATGGACCATCGACGACTTTGAGCGCGTGCGCCGCAAAGTGCCTGTGCTATGCGACTTGAAGCCCAGCGGTAAATACCTGGCCGTGGACCTGCACAACGCGGGAGGCATTCCACAAGTCATGAAGACTTTGCTGGCGGCAGGTTTGCTGCACGGCGACTGCCTGACCATCACCGGCAAAACCATTGCGGAAACACTGCAAGACATTCCCGATGTGCCGCGCGCCGACCAAGACGTGATTCGCCCCATCACCCACCCCATGTACGCCGAAGGCCACTTGGCCGTGCTCAAAGGCAACTTGTCGCCCGAGGGTGCCGTGGCAAAAATCACGGGCCTGAAAAACCCCGTCATCACCGGCCCAGCCCGCGTGTTTGACGACGAACAGTCGGCCCTCAAAGCCATCTTGGACGGCAAGATCAAAGCCGGTGACGTGATGGTCTTGCGCTACCTTGGCCCCAAAGGCGGCCCCGGCATGCCTGAAATGCTGGCCCCCACGGGCGCTTTGATTGGTGCTGGCTTGGGCGAAAGCGTGGGCCTGATCACCGATGGCCGCTTCTCGGGTGGCACCTGGGGCATGGTGGTGGGCCACGTAGCACCTGAAGCCGCTGCCGGCGGCAATATCGCGTTTGTGCACGAGGGCGACTCGATCACCATCGACGCACGCCAGTTGCTGCTGCAACTCAACATCGATGACGCCACCCTGGCCCAGCGCAAAGTCGGCTGGAAAGCCCCCGCACCGCGCTACACCCGAGGCGTGCAAGCCAAATTTGCTTTCAATGCGTCGAGCGCCAGCAAAGGCGCCGTGCTCGACGACTACTGATCCACCACTTCCACTTGACCTGAAAGGACACCCCATGAAACGCGCTCTGTTTGCCCTCCTCTGTGCCACCAGCTTGTCAGCCCCCGTGCTGGCAGATCAGGCCTTGGCTACCTCCAAAAACTGCATGGCTTGCCACGCACTCGACCGCAAATTGGTGGGGCCGTCCTACAAAGACGTGGCAGCCAAGTACGCCGGCGACAAGTCTGCGGCTGAGAAGCTGGCCAGCAAAATTCAAAAAGGGGGTGCGGGTACCTGGGGCCCTGTGCCCATGCCGGCCAACCCACAAGTCAGCGATGCGGAAGCCCTGAAGTTGGCCGCTTGGGTCTTGACCGTCAAATAAGCCAGAGGATTTGGAACACCATGACCACGATTCGCCAAGAAGACCTGATTGAGTCGGTAGCTGCGGC
>CAIMWY010000446.1 GCA_903845315.1 uncultured Burkholderiales bacterium | reverse complement strand
TCATAAGTCAATGTGCCAGAGCGTGACACCACGCCAATGCGGCCCTTGCGGTGAATGTGACCGGGCATGATGCCGATCTTGATTTCATCGGGGGTGATCAAACCAGGGCAGTTGGGGCCAAGAAGCAAAGTTCTTTTGCCGCCAGCCGCTTCCTTGGCGCGCATGCGATTGCGCACTTCGAGCATGTCACGAACTGGAATGCCTTCGGTGATACAGATGGCCAAGTCAAGATCGGCTTCCACAGCTTCCCAAATGGCAGCCGCAGCGCCAGCGGGCGGCACGTAAATGACCGACACCGTGGCGCCTGTCTTGTGCGCTGCTTCTTTGACAGAGGCGAAGATTGGCACATCAAAAATCTTTTCGCCGGCTTTTTTGGGATTCACACCCGCCACGAAACAGTTCTTGCCATTGGCGTATTCGATGCATTTTTCCGTATGGAACTGACCGGTTTTGCCGGTGATGCCTTGGGTGATGACTTTGGTGTCTTTGTTGATATAGATTGACATGTAATTTGTCCTGGTCAGTTGGAGGCAGCGCGCAAGCCTTGCCTCACAAAGTCATTATTGAACGGCAGCGACGATTTGCGTCGCAGCTTCGGCCATGGTGTCTGCGGAAATGATGGGCAAACCAGAGTCAGCCAACATTTGTTTGCCCAAAGCGTCGTTGGTGCCTTTCATGCGCACCACCAAAGGCACGGACAAATTGACAGCCTTGCAGGCGGTGATTACACCGCTGGCGATGGTGTCACATTTCATGATGCCACCGAAGATATTGACCAATATGCCTTTGACGTGTGGATTCTTCAGCATGATCTTGAAGGCCTCAGTGACCTTCTCGGCTGTTGCACCGCCGCCCACGTCAAGGAAGTTGGCAGGCTCGCCGCCAAACAACTTGATGGTGTCCATGGTGGCCATGGCCAAGCCTGCGCCGTTGACCAAGCAACCGATGTTGCCGTCGAGCGAGATGTAGGCCAAATCAAACTTCGAAGCCTCGACTTCGGCAGGGTCTTCTTCGTCCAAGTCGCGGTAGGCCACAATTTCAGGATGGCGGAACAAGGCATTGGCGTCGAAGTTGAACTTCGCATCCAAGGCCATCACCTGGCCTTTGCTGTCGCGGTTCAAAGGATTAATTTCTACCAAGGACGCGTCGGTTTCCATGTAGCACTGGTAGAGCTTTTTGAAGATGTCCACGGCTTGTGCTGTGGAGTCAGCAGGCATGCCAATCGCGTCTGCAATCTTCTTGGCTTGTGCGTGGCCCAAACCGGTCAGCGGGTCGATGAACTCGGTGATGATTTTTTCGGGCGTGCTGTGGGCCACTTCTTCAATGTCCATGCCGCCTTCGCTCGACGCAATGAACGCAATCTTTTGCATGGCACGGTCGGTCACGACCGACACGTAATATTCTTTGTTGATGTCGGCGCCATCTTCGATGTAGAGGCGACGCACTTTTTGACCCTCAGGGCCTGTTTGGTGTGTTTTGAGTTGCATGCCCAAGATCTCACCGGCCAAACGCTTGACGTCGTCGATGGTCTTGGCCACTTTCACACCGCCGCCTTTGCCGCGGCCCCCTGCGTGAATTTGAGCTTTCACCACCCACACAGGGCCGCCCAGTTTTTGAGCGGCTTCCACCGCCTCTTGAACGGTAAATGCTGGAATGCCGCGGGGGACGGGCACGCCAAACTGACGCAAGATTTCCTTGCCTTGGTACTCGTGAATCTTCATGAGATCTCTCTTCGGAATCGGTAGATTTGGGTTACAGATATAGCACTCATAAATGTATCATGCTGGTTTACGCCAACCTTTGATTTGGCTTACGCCCTCTGTGAGGCCTTCTTTCGATAAACATTCGCGTCATCACAAGCATGGTCAAAGTTTTCATCGACGGCGAAGCCGGCACCACCGGTTTGCAAATTCGCGAGCGTTTGGCCTTGATGCCACAGATTACGCTGGTCAGCATCGACCCCAGTTTGCGCAAAGACCCCGAAGCGAAGCGCGCTCTGATGGCCCAAGTTGATTTGGTCATTTTGTGTTTGCACGACGACGCAGCGCGCGACTCGGTGGCCATGATCGACAGCTTGAGTGGGCATCAACCCAAAATCATCGACGCATCCACCGCGCACCGTGTCGCACCAGGGTGGGTGTACGGATTTCCTGAGCTTGCGGCCGGTCAACGTGACGCTGTGGCCCACGCCGCACGCGTGACCAACCCAGGGTGCTATGCCACGGGTGCCATCGCCCTCTTGCGCCCTTTGGTCGATGCGGGTCTGATCCATGCCGATTTTGCCTTGGCGCTGCCTTCGGTGAGTGGTTACTCGGGTGGCGGTCGCACCATGATTGAAGACTACGAAGCAGGACGTGCCCCACTGTTTGAGGCCTATGGCTTGGGTTTAGAGCACAAACACTTGCCAGAAATCATGGCCTATACAGGACTGACACGCAGGCCCATCTTTGTGCCATCGGTCGGCAACTTTCGCCAAGGCATGTTGGTTCAAGTGCCCCTGCATTTGGATCTATTGCCCGGCAAACCCAAAGCGGATGACTTGCACAAGGTCTTGGTCAAGCACTACGGTGCAAGTTCCGACAGCTGGGTCAGCGTGCATCCTGCCACCGACAACGGCAAGCTCGACGCCACAGCGCTCAACGACACCAACCAGTTAGAGATTCGGGTGTTTGCCAACGAGTCTCATCGCCACGCGGTGTTGATGGCGCGCTTGGACAACTTGGGCAAAGGCGCCAGCGGCGCTGCGGTGCAAAACCTGCAGTTGATGCTCGGCGTTTGACCTGGTCTTGATGGGTAGACGACAACTCACACGTCGTCAGCGCCAGCGATCACCCGGCGCACAACTTCTGGCGCAAAACCCCGACTGACCAAAAAACGAATTTGTTTGGCACGTGCGGGCGCATCCACGGGCTGGGCGCCAAACTTTTTGCGCCACACCTCACGGGCCCGCTCAAGCTCGGTGCTGCGCAAGTTTTGCACCGCCTCAGCGATGGCCTCTGCAGGCAGACCCTTGGCTTGCAACTCTTGACGCACCCGGGATGCACCGAGCTTGGTCGAACGCCGATTCACCACCGACTCCACCACACGCTGTTCGTTGATGAAGCCTTTGGCCGCTAGAAAGTCCAGCGCCTGGGCCAATTCACCCGGCGTTTCTTCAAACGCTTGGAGCTTGCGCTCTAGCTCGTGGCGTGAATGCTCGCGCTGCGACAACAAGCGCAGCGCCCGGCCTTTGAGCGTGCGCACAAACCCGCCCGCCTTACGGTCTTTGGGCGCGCCTGCCTCGTCGCCAGCATCCACGTGCGACATGTTTTGCCTTAAGCGGCAACTTCTTTGCCCTCGATGGCTTCGGCCAGCAAGGGGATGCCCAGTGAGTCGCGCACCTTGTTTTCAATTTCGTAGGACAAGGCAGGGTTCTCGCGCAAGAACTCGCGTGCGTTGTCGCGGCCTTGGCCAATTTTTTCGCCTTGGTAGGCGTACCACGCTCCCGACTTGTCAATGATCTTGGCTTCCACGCCCATGTCGATGATTTCGCCATGACGGCTGATGCCCTCACCAAACAAGATGTCAAAAGCTGCCGTTCTGAACGGGGGCGCCACTTTGTTCTTCACCACTTTGACTTTGGTCTCGTTGCCAATCGCCTCTTCGCCTTTTTTGATGGTGCCGGTACGGCGGATGTCCAAACGCACCGAGGCGTAGAACTTGAGCGCGTTGCCGCCCGTGGTGGTTTCGGGTGAGCCAAACATCACACCAATCTTCATGCGGATTTGGTTGATGAAGATCACCGTGCAATTGGTTTTCTTGATCGACGCGGTGAGCTTGCGCAGTGCTTGGCTCATCAAGCGCGCTTGCAAGCCGGGCAAGGAGTCGCCCATGTCGCCTTCGAGTTCAGCCTTGGGCGTCAGCGCCGCCACCGAGTCGATGACCACCAAATCCACCGCACCGGAGCGCACCAGGCTGTCGACAATTTCC
>CAIMWY010000445.1 GCA_903845315.1 uncultured Burkholderiales bacterium | reverse complement strand
CTGTTGAGCACCACATGGGCCAAGCGCATGGGCTGATCGGTTTCTTCGCTCGGAGCTGAGCGCAAGCTGTCGCCCACCACCAACTCAAAGACGCGGCCATGCGGGTCGGCCAAGGTCAGTGAGGTGCCACCGGCTGGGTCGGTGCTGGGAGCCGCCGCTTTGACCAGACGACCGCCGTGTTGCACGACCAAAGCAGTCACTTCGTGCAATGCGCGCTCGCTGCGAGCCCGCAAGGTCACGTGTTTGATCTGGGCGGTATCGCCCCCTTGATAGAGCGCGAGCAAGTGGTGGTCTTGGCCCGTGCCACGCAAGTACACGACACCCGTTGCACGGTCTGCCACAACAAGGTGCCAGGTGCGACAGAAAAAATCTTCGGCGTATTGCAAGTCAGGCACATTCAGTGCCACGCTGCGCAGCGCGCTGATGCGAGAAGAAGCATGGGTCATGGGGTTTACTTTCCGTGTGAATTCAAAGCCAGAAAACGTTGCGCGTTGCCGGCCACCAGTTGCTGCACCACCGCGTCGTCGAAGCCTGCGTCTTGAATACGTTGCACCGGCGTGTGGTCGTGGAAGTTGAAAGGATAGTCGGTACCGATCATCAATTGGTTCGCGCCATAGGTATGCACCAAGTGTCGCAGCGTGGGCGCATCAAACACCAGGGTGTCAAAGTACAGCGACTTGACCTGCTGGCTGGGCGACACGCCCACCGCCTCACGCACCGCCGGGAACACCGACATTGACTGCTCCAAGCGCGGCAACAGCATGGGCAAGGTGCCGCCGCCGTGGCTGAACGCGATGCGCAGCTTGGGGCGGCGCAGCATGAGCTGGCTGGTCAGCACCGAGGCAGCGGCCAAACCCACGTCAGACGGGTAGGCCAAGATTTGTTGCAGGGCTGCGGGGCCCACCAAGCGGTCCATGCCGGTGGGGCGCACCGCATGCACAAACACCGCCAAGTCCAGCGCCTCACAGGCTTCAAAGAATGGGGCGAGTTGCGGGTCGCCCACCACCACACCGTTGATGTTGCTGCCAATCTCTACGCCTGACAGGCCCAAGCTGTGCTTGATGTAGTGCAACTCTTTGAGCGCCATGTCCATGTGCTGCAAAGGCACCGCGCCCAAGCCCAGCAATTGCCCCGACGACTCGGCCACCATGAGGGCGATGTGTTCGTTCAAGTAACGAATCAGCTGTTGGGCGGCCACGGGTTCGAGCCAGTACGACAGCAACTCGGGCATGGGAGACACAGCTTGTTGGGCCAAACCCATCTCGGTGAAGTCGGCCAAGCGCTTGGAAGTGGTCCAGCATTTGTCAGACACGGTGCGGTAGTTCTTGCCATCGATCATGACGTGGCGGTGGCAGTTCTCGCCCAGCGCCATCGACGGCCAGCCCTTGGGCACCACATCGCCCAAGTAGCGGGGGAATTCGGCGGGAATGACGTGCGCATGCACATCAACACCGCAGCATGTGCCGTGGCACGCAGAAACAGCAGGCATGTGAAGGTCTCGGTTTTTTTATTCAGGTGCTTTGATTTTCGCCACCTCGGCCACCGCACCCCAACGGGCCAAGTCTTGCACCACCAACTTGCCCAGCTCGGCCGAGGTGCTGCCGGTGGGCGTGACCTGCATGGTGGCCATTTGACTGGCCACCTCAGGCAACTTCAAGACGCGGTTGATCTCGACTTCGAGCTTTTTCACCACCGGCTCCGGCGTGCCGGCGGGCGCGAACAAGCCAGTCCAAAAACGAAAACCTACGTCGGGCAGACCCAACTCGGCCATGGTGGGCACTTGCGGCAACGCGGCCAACCGTGTGGGCGAGGTTACCGCCAGCGCCCGCAGATGACCCGCCGCAATGGCGGGCGTGGCAGGACCGGTATCGACCATCGACATGAGCAAGTCCCCCGACATCAAGCCGGTGATGGTCTCGCTCATGCTCTTGTACTGAACGAACTCACCCGGTGTTCCGGTTTTGAGACGGAACAACTCGGACGCGAACTGAAACGCCGGACCCGAGCCACCGTAGTTGGACTTGGCTGGATTGGCTTTCATGAACGCCACCAGCTCGGGCACGGTCTGGATGTTTTGTTTGGCACTGACCACCAGCACCAAGGGGAATGTGGCCACCAGCGACACCGGCGTGAAGTCTTTGGTGGGTGAATAACGCAGCTTGGGTGTCATCACCGGGGTGAACACCATGTTGCCAATCGGCCCCATCAGCAAGCTGTAACCATCGGGCGGCGCTTTGGCCACAAAGTCGGTGGCAATGATGCCGCCAGCCCCCACCTTGTTTTCCACCAGCACCGGCTGGCCCAGGCTGGTGGACAGCCGCTGCCCCACCAAGCGCGCCAAGGTGTCCATGCCCCCGCCCGCGCCCTGCCCCACGACAATGCGAATGGGCTTGTTGGGAAAGTCTTGAGCCAGGGCAGCCCCGTGGGGCAAGGCCCAAGAGGTGAGTGCCAGACAGGCGGCAACAAGGCGTGATCGCATGGGGGTGTCTCCTTCTTCTGACCCAATATGTTTGGAGCAATTGTGGACGAAGACAGGGGGACGCTTTGTCGCACGCGTGCTGCGGCGCCTGCTATGAGACCATCCCAATTCGCTCCACGGCGTGGAGCGAGTTTCGGCATTGGGGAATGTCAAACCCTATGGTGTGATGCAGCGCTCTGTGCGGTGTGAGTTGGAGTCACGTTGAACACACCGTTGCACCCCTGCGTGGTTGAAAATTGCCCGCATCCATACTTGCTTTCAACCCTTGTCTACTTTG
>CAIMWY010000444.1 GCA_903845315.1 uncultured Burkholderiales bacterium | reverse complement strand
CGAATTGCCCAATGGGACGGTAAGCGCTGGGTGGCCAAGTCGGACTGGTTTGCCGCCAACCAAGACGTTGTGTGGCAATTGATCAAAGCATCGTCTGACGAGTTCAAAAAAACCGGTAACTAAGATGGCCTTGCTTGCCCTTAACAACGTCGAGGTCGTCTACGACAACTTATTCCTGGCTGTCAAAGGGATCTCGATTGAAGTGCCCGAAGGTGGGTTGGTGGCACTTCTGGGGGCCAATGGCGCAGGCAAGAGCACGGTCTTGAAGTCGGTGAGCGGCTTGCTGGCCGCCGAACGCGGCAAGGTCACACGCGGCGAGATGTTGTTGCGCGGCGTCGACATGCTGTCGCTGGGGCCGCCCGAGCGCGTGCGCTCGGGCATTGCGCATGTTTTAGAGGGACGTCGCGTGTTCGAACACTTGACCCCAGCCGAGAACCTGTTGTCGGCCTCCACCATGCACAGTGACCGCAAGCACGTGCAAGAACTGATAGACCGTGTGTTTACTTGGTTTCCCAGATTGTCAGAACGGGCTAGCTCGCCGGCGGGTTATCTTTCAGGGGGGGAGCAGCAAATGTTGGCCATTGGCCGATCCCTGATGACTGAGCCGCGACTGTTGATGCTTGATGAGCCTAGCTTGGGCTTGGCGCCTTTGTTGGTCGAGGAGATTTTTGACATCATCAAGCGTATCAACGCCGATGCTGGCGTGTCGATTTTGTTGGTTGAGCAAAACGCTGCTGCTGCGCTGGAGATTGCGCAGTCGGCCTATTTGATTGAGAACGGTCGCATTGTGATGACTGGCGATGCGACCGAGTTGCGAAACAATCCTGATGTCCAAGAATTTTATTTAGGAGGCGGGCATTCGGTGGATTACCACGCCGTGAAGCATTACCGCCGCCGCAAGCGTTGGTTGACTTAAGGCTCTAGGAACTGAAATGACCGATCACATCCCGCAAGAACCACCGGTATTGATTCGCAGAGATGGCTCGATTGCCATCATCACCTTGAACCGTCCCAAGAGTCTGAACTCGCTCGATTTCGCGATGGCCCAGGCGCTTGACTTGGCCATCACGCAGGTGGCCGCGCAAGCAGATGTGAGGGTGCTGATTGTCAATGGGGCCGGGCGTGCGTTTATGGGCGGGGGGGACCTCAACGTGTTTCACCGTGACTTGCAAGGTGCTGCACAAACTGCCGATGCTTTGATCAAGGTGTTTCACCGCATCGTCCGAGGGCTGCGCGCAATGCCAATTCCCGTGGTGGCATCCACGCAAGGGGCCATCGCAGGGGGCGGACTTGGCTTGGCGATGGCCGCCGATTTGGTGGTGGCTGCAGATGACGCCAAATTTGTGATGGGCTACGGCGCGATTGGAACCAGTCCAGACGGTGGCACCTCTTGGTCGTTGACGCAATTGCTGGGCATCCGCCGTGCCATGGACATGCTGATGCTGGGTGATCCGGTTGATGCTTCCTCTGCATTGAGTTTAGGCATGGTCAACAAGGTGGTGGCGCGCGCTGATCTCGAAGCTGAAACGCTTAAATACGCGCAACGTTTGGCAGCGGGCGCATCGGGCGCTCTGGCCAAGGCCAAGTCGTTGGTTTATGCCGCAGCCACTTCCCCCTTAGACCCGCATTTAGAGCGCGAGCATGCAGGCTTTGTGGCGTCTGCTGGGACAGCAGATTTTCGGGAAGGGATAACGGCTTTTTTCGAACGCCGTCCTGCTCATTTTATGTTTCCTCTGAACCTAGAGCCGCAGATAGATCTTTCACTGCCTTGGTCAATAACCACTCGATCGGAAAATACAAAAAGGTAGCGCCGCATTGTCGAAAAGCTTGCAGTTGTGACCAGTCGGCTGGCATGCCGAAGCGCTTGCCGGCATCCTTGAGTTGGATGCACAAGCTTTCAACTTGGTCAAGTACTTCCGCAGTTCTCGCGCCACGCTGGCCGATCATGCTGTATGCGAGGTCGTTGGGGCCAATCAGGTAAGCGTCCACACCGGGCACCGCCGTGATGGCGTTGAGGTTCTTCACCGCTTCGACCGTCTCAATTTGAACAATAACGGTCTTCTCTTGAGCCTTGGCGCCGCATGCGTAGCGCACGAGCTCCACCACATCGGCCGCGTCTTGCGCGGTGTTGATGTGTGGCACCACCAGTCCATCGACTTGCCGATCGAGGTATTGCACCAGCACCGCCGGGTCTTTTGACCAGCTTCTGACAATCGCAGCAAGACCAGACAGACGTGCAGCTCGGATAAGCTCGGTGGCCGCATCCAGGCCAATGCCTGTGCGCTCGCAATCAATAAAGGCGACGTGCGCACCTGCGCTGGCTAGGGGCGGCATGACATCGGGGTTGCGTCCGCCAATGTTGACAGCAATCACGAGCTTGCCATCACGCAGTCGTTGTTGGTTGGGGTTGATTGGCATGGGTTAGAAATCGTAAAGTTTTGCTGGGTTGTCAACCAGAATGGTCTGGAGAAGTGACTCATCCTTCACCCAGTCTAGTAACAGGTTGTAGAGGTCACCATCGTTGGGCATGGCGCTCTTGATGAACACATGAGGCCAGTCACTGCCCCACATTAGGCACTGCGGCACTTCAGCCAAGAGGCGTTGGGCCGCAGGGTTGACCGAGGGGTAAGGGTAGGCTTCAGGGGTGAGTCGGTAGGGCGCTGTGAGCTTGATCAACGCTTGTCCTTTCTTGGCCATTCTGAGCAAGGCTTCGAAGCCTTCAGTCTGCCCCTGCTGCATGGGGACATAGCCCAAGTGACCAAAAACGAGGGGCACCTGCAAGCTTTGCAGCTGCACGTCAAGGTCAGGAAATTCGTTGACATGCATCAGAAACTCGATGTGCCAGCCTAGTGCTTGGATCTTGTCGGCCAGTTGCTTCAAGCCATCCACCGGCAATTGCCCTTTGCCGGTTTGCAGATCCACAATGTTGCAGCGCACCCCACGAACACCGAGTGCATGCAAGCGTTGAATCTCTTCAAGGGGGACATCAAAGGGAAGCACTGCCACCCCGCGTAAACGTTTTGGGTGCAGCGCTAATGCTTCGAGCATGGCTCGGTTGTCGGTGCCATATACGCTTGGTTGCACCAGTACGCCGCGCGCCAAGCCCAGTGTGTCGAGCATTTCAATGTATTCATCACCAGAAGCTTGCGGCGGGTTGTAGAGGCGGTTATCCACCAGTGGAAAAAGATGCCTAGGTCCGCAGACGTGGGCATGCACATCACACGCTAGCGCTGGTGGCGAGCGCCGTGGGCGTTTAGGTTTCGGATCGTGAGGTTCGCACTCTGGCAAGGATTTTTGCAGATCAGTCAATTTGTGCCCCTGTTGCTTTCACAACTTTGCCCCATTTTTCGACCTCATCACGGATCAATGCAGCGTACTCAGCTGGGGTGCTGGTGACAGGGTCGGCCCCTTGCTCACTGAGGTATTTGCTCATGGTCGGTTCACGGACGATTTTTACCAGTGCTGCATTGAGCTTGTTCACGATAGCGGCAGGCATTTGGGGAGGTCCAACGAGTCCAAAATAACCCGAGGCTTCGTAGCCAGGCAGGCCCGATTCGGTGATGGCAGGCACATCGGGCAAGGCGGGGATGCGTTGCTTGGTGCTAACACCCAGTGCTTTGACCTTGCCGGTCTTGACGTTTTGAACAGCTGAAGGAGCCGTGGCCAGCGAAACCTGCACATGCCCGGCAATCAGGTCGGTCATGGCCTGAGGCCCGCCTTTGTAAGGCACGTGAAGCATTTGGGTGCCGCTCATCATTTTGAAAAGTTCGGTGGAAAGATGCGGTTGACTTCCGTTGCCTGCAGAGCTGTAGCTCACCGCGCTAGGTTGAGTTTTGAGGTAGGCAATCAGCTCACGCACATTGTTTGCCGGAACTGAGGGATGAACCACCAAGACCTGTGCAGTTTCTGCCACGATCGTGATGGGCGTGAAATCTTTCACCGGGTCATAGGTCATTTTGGGGTAGAGCGAGGCATTGATGCTGTGCGCCGTAGAGGCCATCAGCAATGTGTAGCCGTCTGGCGCTGAGCGCACTGCATAGTCCGCACCGATGTTGGCTCCACCACCAGGGCGATTGTCGACCACCACCGGTTGTTTCCATTCTTCAGAGAGCTTTTGCGCCACCGCACGGGTGATGATGTCGGTGGTGCCACCCGCGGGGAAAGGCACCACGATGCGAATTGGCTTGTTTGGGTAATCCTGTGACTGCGCTTGTACCGATGGCAGGAGCAACGCCGCGGCAAGGGCGGCAATGACGTGTCGTAATTTCATAAAAACTCCAGATTGATGGCTCATGCCAGGTGAAAAAGACGTCCTGCTTCAGGAATATCGCGCATGTCACCAATGCTTCGAAGGGTGCCCCACATAGAGGCTTGGTTGCTGGTGACCACAGGGCAACCGGTTTCTTGCTCGAGCTCAGTGATCAGTGCCAAGGTACGAAAGTTGGAGCAACTGATGAACAGGGCCTGCGTGTCGTCACGCATAACTTCGTGGGCCAACGCTTTGACAATCGGTGCCGAAATGCTGCCATGCGCTTGGGTGCCCAAGCCTTTGATGGCAAGCACTTCAAAGCCAGCCTGCTCTAGGTATTGCTTGACCCGTTCATTCAACCAAGGCTCATACGGCGAAGCTACGCTTATTTTTCGGGCCGACAGGGCTTTGAGTGCGCCTGCAATGGAGGAGGCTGAGGTCACGCAGGGAACGCCTGTGAGGGTTTGAAGTTCCTTGGCTTGTTCTAGATCCTCGGCAGGCGTTTTCAAAAAACCACTGGCTGTGCAACCATGGCAAATTGCCTGCACTTTGGCATGCGACAAAAGTGTGGCGGCATCCGGAGCTTGAGTACTTAGCCACAAAAGACTCTTTTCAGAATCATCGGTGTGCTTGATGCGTTGGGAATGCACAGAGGTGGTGGCGCCTGCCATGCGCTGAAATTCATATTCCATCACGGTGTTCCATGACGGGACAATGATGCCTAATTTAGTATGCCAATTCAAAAGTCTTTCCTTTGAAAATGATTGAATTGAGTTTCACCAGAGCGCTTACGCTCACTTGATGTAGAAGAGTTCGTTTGAAAGCCGATGCATTATTCAGGTGAGATTCACAATCAGCTATTGGGTGATACCCGTGAAAAGCTAATGCAGCATGTGACCAACCCATGTTGTTTAAATCTACCTCAAGATTCACAATGCTTTTATCTGTACCCTGCGCGACAGTGGGCGCGCCCTAGCAGTCTTTGCACCCTAGGATAGATGCCAACTGCATCGCCAATATGGTTGCTCTTCCTTGCTGAAAAGATAACCTAGATTAATATGCACATTGATCTTTCATGGGAGATTCCTTTGAGCAATTGGGTTGAAGATATTCCTACTACTCAGTCTTATGCCTTGAATAAGGTGCTGTTTGACTTGCACCACAAATCCGAACACCTTGAACGATATAGGTTGAGTGCACAAGAGTATTTGAATCACAGTGGTCTGAGCCAAGTTGCCAAAGATGCCATGTTGAACAACGATGTTGCACAACTCTATTTGAGCGGCGCCAACCCTTATTTGTTGCGTGCGCATTGCATTGGTGTTGGCATCCCAGAAAAAGATTCGGTTGGCGCATTGAAATCTTTGCTGCCTAAGAAAATTTAAATACACAACGAAAATTTAATTTCGCAAAGTTT
>CAIMWY010000443.1 GCA_903845315.1 uncultured Burkholderiales bacterium | reverse complement strand
TTGGTTGAAAAAGGTCAATGACTTTTATTTGCGCTCTTACCCAGTGGGCAAATACATCAAAGCCTTGGCCCCCAGGCCCCAGGCTTACCAAGTACCAATACCGGCCCTGGCCGAGCTGGGCTTTGAACCGACCAACCTGAGCAGCTTGCATGTGCCCACGGGCAGCCCAGGTGGATTGGCTTTGTTTGAAGATTTCTTTGGCCGCATGGACCTTTATGACGAAACACGCAACTTTCCCGCCGTCAAAGGCCCCAGCTATTTGGGCGTGCACTTGCGCTTTGGCACCGTCTCGATCCGTCAACTGGCATCCACCGGCTTTCACCGCATGTTGGCGGGCTCCAAGGGGGCCGAGGTGTGGTTATCCGAGTTGATTTGGCGCGACTTTTACCACCAGATCTTGCACCACCACCCGCGGGTGGTGAATGCGTCGTTCAAGCCCGAGTACGACGCCATCAAGTGGGAGCACAACAAGCACGCCAAAGAGCTGTTTGCGGCGTGGTGTGAAGGCCGCACGGGCTACCCGTTGGTGGATGCAGCCATGGCACAAATCAACCAAACCGGCTACATGCACAACCGCCTGCGCATGGTGGTGGCGAGCTTTTTGGTGAAAGATTTAGGGATTGACTGGCGCTGGGGCGAGCGCTACTTTGCCCAGCACTTGAACGACTTTGACTTGGCCGCCAACAACGGTGGCTGGCAATGGGCCAGCTCCAGCGGGTGCGACGCGCAACCGTACTTTCGCATCTTCAACCCGATCAGCCAGAGCGAAAAATTTGACTCCGAGGGAAAGATCATCCGCCGCTATGTGCCCGCCTTGGCCAAACTCTCCAACGCCGCGATTCACGCCCCTTGGCTTGCCAAACCGATGGAGTTGCAAGCTGCAGGCTTTCAAATGGGCAAAGACTACCCCGCGCCCATCGTCGACCATGCCGAGGCTCGCACCTTGACTCTGCAACGTTATGCCGTGGTGAAAAAAGAAAAATGAAAGCGCCCCTTCGCTTCAAGGGCAGCGAACGCAGCTGACTTGCCGGTAAATTTGACTACGCGGCTTACTCGCCGCGCAAGGCGGCAAGCACGTTTTCCTGGGGCGAGCGAAGGTTGCCAACAGCAAACTGCTGCAGCAAGCGACTGACTTCTTGCGCCCCGCTCAAGCTTACTTGGATGTCGGCCACCACACGCCGGGTGCGTAAGCGAGCGAGTTGCGCAGCCAAGGCGTCGGCGACTTGGTGCACACCACGCAATGCCACATCATGGGCAAGTTGCGCCATGTGATTGGCATTCAACTGCGCCTGCTGGGGCATCTCGCCATCAGGGGTTTGCGACCAATCGCTCAGGTCGTTGAGCAAACGTTTTGAGATCACGTCGGCTTGCTCTAGAAACAAAAGATGGTTGATCACCTCTAGGTCGTCTAGACCAGGCGCCTGAGCTTGGTCAAAATGAGAGCGAAACAACACGCCACTCAACACTTGGTTGGCGGCGCTGGCTTGAGCATCGCCCAGTTCGCATGCCGTAGTGAAGCGAAAACTAGCAAAAAAGTGTTCTGCCAAAGACCAAAAAGTACGCCACTCCGCCAAACCTTCTTGCCGCAATTGTTGCTGACACAGCGACTCCAATTGGGATGCCGCAGGCAAATCAATAGTGGGGCGACTGCGCAACAACGCCAGCAAATACCGCTCGAAGTCTTGCCGCAACTGCATCGCTGGCTTAGAACTGAACCATTTCGAAATCTTCTTTGCGCGCGCCACACTCGGGGCATGTCCAATTCATAGGCACTTGCTCCCAGGGCGTGCCGGGCGCAATGCCATGGTCAGGCGCTCCAGCCTCTTCGTCGTAGATCCAGCCACAAATCAGACACATCCAAGTTTTCGACACAGCATTTCTTTCGTCAACGCATAGAATGAAATGGATTGTATCGACCCCCCATGACGCCAGAAAACACGCCCATATCCCACGACGTCACCCTCTCCGACGAAATTGCCACCGCCCCACCGTGTGTGCTGGTGTTCAACGCCAACGATCCCTGTGGTGCCGGCGGCTTAAGCGCCGATGTGCTGTCGAGCGCCTCCGTGGGCGCGCATGCACTGCCCGTGGTCACAGGCGCCTACATGCGTGACACCGCCGAAATTTTTGACCACATCGCTTTCGACGAAGAAGCTGTGGCCGAGCAAGCACGCAGCGTGCTGGAAGACGTGAGCGTGCAAGTCATCAAAGTGGGCTTTTGTGGCAACCCGGAAAACCTGAGTGTGATTGCCGAAATCACCACCGACTACGCAGAAGTACCGGTGGTGGCCTACATGCCCAATTTGTCGTGGTGGGAAGACGAACACATCGACGCTTACCTCGATGCATTTCGCGAACTCATCTTGCCGCAAACCACATTGCTGGTGGGCAACCACAACACTCTGTGGCGCTGGCTGTTGCCCGACTGGGACCAGTCGCGCAGTCCTGGTCCTCGTGACTTGGCCCGTGCCGCTGCCGACATGGGTGTGCCTTATGTGCTGGTAACTGGCATCAACCATCCTGAACAACAGGTTGAAAACGCCTTGGCCACCGCCCACACGGTGATGGTGAGCGAGCGCTTTGAACGCTTTGACGCGGTGTTTGCCGGAGCCGGCGACACCTTGAGCATCACCTTGGCGGCCTTGTTGGCTTCAGGCACCGACTTGGAAGCCGCGACCCGAGAAGCCCTGAATTTTCTCGACCAAAGTCTCAACAGCGGCTTTCGTCCGGGAATGGGTCACGTGCTGCCCGATCGCCTGTTTTGGGCGGAAGTGGACGACGACGACGCAAATGACAGCGGCGACGAAGGTCCGGCCACTGCCGAAGACTTTTCTCTGCCACGCTTTGAAACCAAACATTGAAACCGAGATTGACCATGACCGATCGCAACCAAGAACTGTTTGACCGTGCTGTCCGTGTGATACCAGGCGGCGTGAACTCACCCGTACGCGCTTTCCGTGCCGTTGGCGGTACACCCCGTTTTGTCCAACGCGCACAAGGTGCTTATTTTTGGGATGCCAACGGCAAGCAATACATCGACTACATCGGCTCTTGGGGTCCCATGATCTTGGGCCACGGCAACCCTGTGGTGCTAGAAGCTGTGCAAAAAGCAGCGCTGGACGGCTTCTCATTTGGCGCACCGACTGAGCGTGAAATTGAATTGGCCGAGGCCATCTTGGCGCAAGTGCCGTCGATGGAAATGGTACGTTTGGTCAGCTCAGGCACCGAAGCCGGCATGAGCGCTTTGCGCTTGGCGCGAGGCGCCACAGGGCGCAGCAAGTTCATCAAGTTTGAAGGTTGCTACCACGGCCACGCCGATGCTTTGTTGGTCAAAGCGGGCTCGGGTTTGGCCACCTTTGGCAACCCCACCAGCGCGGGTGTACCCCCTGAGGTGGTGCAGCACACCTTGGTGCTGGAGTACAACAATATTCCTCAGTTAGAAGGTGCCTTTGCACTGCATGGCAAAGAATTGGCGTGTTTGATGATTGAACCCATCGCAGGCAACATGAACTTTGTGCGCGCCTCGGTGCCTTTCATGCAACGCTGTCGCGAGCTCTGCACCCAATATGGCGCCTTGCTGGTGTTTGACGAAGTGATGACCGGTTTTCGCGTGGCCTTGGGTAGCGCGCAAAGTGTGTACGCCCAAAGCATTCCGGGCTTCAAGCCAGACATCACAGTGTTGGGCAAAGTGATTGGCGGGGGCATGCCCTTGGCTGCGTTTGGCGGCCCGCGCGCCATCATGGAGCAACTCGCCCCTACCGGCCCGGTGTACCAAGCCGGCACACTGAGCGGCAACCCGGTCGCTACGGCCTGCGGCTTGGCCACCTTGAAGGAAATTTCCAAGCCTGGTTTTTGGGACGCATTGAGCGCTCGCACACGTAGCTTGGTTGATGGCTTGAGTGCGGTTGCCGCACAAGCCGGCGTGCCTTTCTGCGCCGACTGCGAAGGCGGCATGTTTGGTTTTTTCTTGCTGCCTGAGTTGCCCCAGAACTATGCCAAGGTAATGACCAGCGACAGCCCGCGTTTCAACACCTTATTCCACGGCCTGCTCGACCGCGGGGTGTACATCGCACCCGCGTTGTACGAAGCTGGTTTTGTCAGCGCAGCGCACAGCGCGGCAGACATTTCAGCCACTGTAGATGCTGCCGCCGCTGTGTTCAAACAGCTATGACGCATCGCATCTCGCGTGCGCTGAGCCTACTGGCCTTGTGTGCAAGTTCATCGGCACAAGCGCTCGACCTAGACCTGCGCAAAGCTTGGATCAATCCAGGCTTTTATTCTTACCACCTGCAACGCGACAAAGACCTCAACAACGTCAACACTGGCCTAGGTTTTGAACTGCCACTCAGCGACACCTATTCGGTCACCGCGGGCGTGTTTCACAACAGCGACCGTGCCACCTCGCACTATGTCGGCCTGTACGTCATGCCCTATCGCTTAGGCCCATTCAAAGCAGGTGCCGTTGTTGGTGGCTTCAACGGCTATCCCAAGGCCTTTGATGGCGGCTGGTTTCCTGCCATCCTTCCAGTTCTCAGCATGCAAGGACGCCAACTGGGGCTCAACATCAGCTTTGTACCCACGGTGGGTGACAGGTTGCATGGCGCGGTGAGCTTTCAAGTCAAATACCGTTTCACGGACTGAGGCCTCTTGGCGCCTTGGTGACATGCTTGGCTAAGGTTTACGAGGATGGTCAGAGCGCATTTCATGGCATACATTCCACAGGATATAAAGCCATGGAGTACCAATGAAAAAAGCTTCCTTTAAACCAATTGCTTCGTTACTGGGCACCGCACTCAGCTTGTTGCTGGGTCTGCAATTGCTGAGCGCACCTGCGCAAGCCGCACCATCGGGTACACCCATCAAAGTGGGCGGCACCTTGGCCATGACAGGCCCCTTGTCGGCCACAGCCCTGGTGCACAAGTTGGTCGGCGAAATCTACATTGAACAACTCAACAAGAAGAATGGCTTGTTGGGCCGCCCAGTTGAGTGGATTTTGAAAGATGACCAATCCAAACCCGATTTGGCGCGCACCTTGTATGAACAAATTGTCACCGTGGACAAAGCCGATTTGCTGATTGGCCCTTATGCCACCGCCAATATTTTGTCGGCCATGGGCGTGGCCCAGCGCTACAACAAGGTGTTGATTCACCACACCTTTGGCATTCCTAGTTTGGCCAAGTACGACATGCAGTTCCCCACTTGGGCGACTGGCGTTGACCCTGCGACCACAGGCCCCAACTTGGTGTTCGATGCGTTGGCTGCAGGCCCTAAGCCACCCAAAACCATCGCCATCGTGACCTCGAAGTTCCCCTCGGTGCATTTCATGTCGGTGGGTGCGCGTGAGATCGCCAAAAAACGCGGGTTGACTGAGGTGTTGTACCTCGAATGGGATTTTGGCAACCGTGATTTCGGCGCCATTGCCAGCCGTTTGAAAGAAGCCAAGCCTGACTTCATTTGGGGCGGTGTGATTGCGCTCGAAGGCGTCTTGCTGTTGGATGCGATGAAAAAAATCGACTACGCTTCTCCGCAGATGTTCCACTTCCTGCCTTCGCCCGGCCCGATGTTGAAGTCGCCCGATGCCAAGAACGCCTTGGCCATGACCATCTTTGAACAACACGCACCGATGACCAGCAACACCGGCGCTGCCGAGTTCGCCAAGATCTTCAATGAGCGCGCTGCCAAAGCAGGTTTGCCCGATACCTTTGTCGACACACAAGCTGCCGCATCGTTCGCCGCCTGGCAAGTGCTTGAAGCCGCGGTGACGGCCACCAAGAGCTTGGATGACCGCACCTTGGCCATTTGGCTCAAAAAGAACACAGTCAATACCATCGAAGGCCCCATGCGCTTTGATGGCGTGAACAACTACGGCGATGACGTGAGCAAGATCAAGCAAGTGCAAAACGGCGAATGGGTCGTGGTGTGGCCTAAGGCCTATGCCAAACCTGGCGCCAAGATGCTGGCTCCTTGAGGTCTGAGCTCTGAATGCAATTTCCTAGTTTTGAGTTACTCGGACAGTCTTTGCTGTCCGGCCTTTTCATTGGCGGTTTGTACGGTTTGCTGGGTTTGGGTTTGAGCTTGTCTTGGGGCATGCTCAAACAAATCAATCTGGCGCACTTTGCCTTGTCGTTCTTTGGTGCTTACCTGACCTACCAACTCTCGGTGAGCTTTGGCCTTGATCCTCTGATCACCTTGGTCATCATTGCCCCGGGATTTTTTGTGGTGGGCATGGCCATGCACTGGGTGTTCGCTCGCTTCAAAGTCACGCCGTTCAACTCACTGCTGGTGACCTTTGGCATCACTGTGGTGATTGAGAGCTTGATTCAGTGGCTGTGGACCGCCGACTACCGCAAGCTTGAGTCACATTACGCTGACATCAAGTTCAAGGTCGGCCTGATGTACATCCCCTTGCCTGAGTTGTTGACCTTGTTGATTTCAGTGGCACTGGCTTTGGCCACGTGGGCCGTGCTGCGCTACACCTCGGTGGGCAAAGCCATGCGCGCTATGTCTGAAAACCCAAAGATGGCTGCCGCCTTTGGCGTCAACGAGCCCATGCTCGCCTTGTTGCTGTCTGGCGCCGCCTCTGCATTTGCCGGTGTGGCGGGTGCCTGTTTGGCCCTGAGCTTCACCTTGGCACCCTCGCAAATTTATGCATGGATTGGGGTGGTGTTTTCTGCCGTGATGATTGGCGGCTTGGGCAACCCCTTGGGGCCCCTGATCGCAGGGATTGTCATTGGCATGTCTGAAGCCGCCACCATGGCCATCACCGCACCCGCTTGGGCGCCCTTGGTGTCTTTCTCTTTGTTGATCATGGTGCTCTTGTTGCGTCCAGGAAAGATTTGAATGAACAAGCGGCTGATCTGGACTTTTGTGCTGGTGGGTTTGGCTTTGGCGGCCTTGCCGCTGCTCAAACTGCCCGCGTTTTATGAATCGTTTTTGTACCTGATCTTTCATTGGGTGATCTTGGCCACCTCCTGGAATATCTTGTCGGGCTACTCGGGTTATTTCTCGTTTGGTCACGGGGCTTTTTTTGGACTAGGCATCTACACCACCGCCGTGCTGAGCGGCAAACTCGACTGGCCTTTCCTCTACACACTGCCGGTTGCGGCACTGGTGCCCGCCCTGTTTGGTGTGGGCTTAGGCGCAGTGGTGTTTCGCTTGCGACGCTTGCGAGGTGAGCTGTTTGGTTTACTCACACTGGCCGTGACCTTTGTGCTGGCCACCATCATTTTGAACACGCCCATCGACGGTGGGCCTGGCGTGTACCTGTCGGCCGTGCCTGTGCCTGAGATTGGCCCATCGCCATCTGCCACCTTCTATTTGTTGGCTTTGGCGCTGATGATGGCCACCCTGTGGATTGCTTGCTATGTGTTTTATGCGCGCCTAGGCTCGGGCTTGTTTGCCATCCACGACGACGAAGACGTGGCTGAAGTTCAGGGCATTCCCACCTTGCGTTATAAGTTGATGGCACTGGGTCTGTCGTGTGCCTTGGCTGGTATAGCTGGTGGCATCCATGCCATCTTTTTGTCGTATGTCACCGCCGGCGAAGTGTTCAACATCATGGTGCCGCTCAACGTGGTGCTGATGAGTGTGTTGGGCGGTTCACGCCACTGGTTTGGCCCTGCGGTGGGTGCGAGTGTGATCACGGCTCTGTTGTATGCGTTCACGGCTGGCGACTACGCCATTTTGGGACGCGGTGCCATTGGCTTCATCTTGATCGCGGTAATTTTGTTCATGCCCGATGGCGTCTTGGGCCAAATTTTGAAACGCTTCAAGCGCGCCCGCAAACCCGCACCGCTGCCCGCACCTGTCGCACCTTCGATGATTGAGGTACGAGGTAGCGCAGGTGACGACTTGTTGCGTATCGAAGGCGTGTGCAAATCATTCAGTGGCATACACGCGTTGTCTGATGTGAGCTTGACCGTCAAACGCGGAGAGATTTTGGGTTTGGTGGGCCCCAACGGTTCTGGCAAATCGACCATGGTCAATGTCATCAGCGGTTTGCTCAAGCCCGAAGCAGGCCGCATCGTGTTTCAAGGTGAAGACTTGATTCCCCTACCCCCTTACCGTGCTGCCCATGCGGGCATTGCTCGCACTTACCAAATTCCTCGCCCGTTTGCCAACCTCACCGTGCTGGAGAACGCCACCTTGGCAGGCATGTTTGGCGGGCCTCAGTTGCCCCGCAAGGCCGCCGCTGCGCAAGCCATGTATTGGCTAGAGTTTGTCGGCCTGGCCGACCGTGCACGGGCGCTACCGTCTGAACTCAATTTACACCAACGCAAGTTTTTAGAACTGGCACGTGCCTTGTCGTCCTCACCCCGTTTGGTGTTGCTTGACGAGGTGTTGGCGGGCTTGACGCCGTCTGAGATCAACCACGCCATCAGCTTGGTGCGTGAGATCCGCGAGCGTGGCTCCACCATCATCTTCATTGAACACAATATGCGCGCCGTGGTCGAGTTGTGCGATCGCCTGATCGTACTCAACCAAGGCCAGGTGATTGGCAGTGGGCTGCCGCGCGAAGTGATGGAGCAGTCTGCCGTGGTGAACGCTTACCTGGGAACTGCCCATGATTGAGACACAACCCATCTTGCAAGCCGAGGCACTGCATGTGTCATATGGTGATGCACCTGCTTTGTGGGGCGTCGACTTTCATGTCAACCAAGGCGAACTGGTCTCTATCGTCGGCCCCAATGGTGCTGGCAAAACCACCTTGATGAACACCGTCATGCGACTGCAACCCGTTCGCTCGGGCAAACTGCTGTTTCGTGGCGAAGACGTCACGGGTTTGACGGCTAGCCAAATGTGCAACCGCGATGTGTCGATCGTGCCTGAGGGCCGTTTGTTGTTTGGCGGCATGACCGTGGAAGAGAACCTCGACATGGGCTGCTACCGCGCTTTTGCCCGCCCCTTGCGTGCGGACACGATGGCACGCGTGTACGACATGTTCCCTATCCTCAAAGAACGCCGCACACAACTGGCAGGCACTTTGTCGGGCGGGCAGCAACAAATGGTGGCTTTTGGCCGTGCCTTGATGGCCCACCCCAAACTGCTGCTGATTGACGAGCCCTCACTGGGCCTGTCGCCCCTGGTGGTGCAGCAGGTGTTTGAAGCGATAGCTGAAATTCACCGCAGTGGCGTGTCGATTTTGTTGATCGAACAAAACGCCATGCTGGCCCTGAATGTTGCACAGCGTGCCTATGTGCTCGAAGGCGGGCGCATTGTGAGCACTGGAGACCCACAGGAGTTGATGAATCAGCCCCACATCCGTCAAGCTTATTTGGGTGAGAGCGCATAAACCACGAAGGAGCGTTGTATGTCGTCTGGAAAAGTGAGTGATTTGGCCTTTGGCCGATTGCAGTCCCCTAGCCTGGATCAGGCGGAAGAATTTTTGACCAACTTCGGACTCCACCGAGCCGAACGCACCAAAGATGCTTTATACATGCGGGGCACCGACCCCAACCATCACTTGCATGTGACGCATTTGGGCCCTTCCAAATTCATCGGCTTGTCCTTTTTGGTCGACAACCTGGACGAACTGAAGAAATTCACCAAAATTTCTGGGGCGACAGGTATTGAACATGTGGACGAACCGGGTGGCGGTCAACGCGTGCGTCTCACCGACCCCTTGGGCTATCAAATCGAACTGATTTGCGGCATGCAGCAACTCGATGTGATGCCCGTACGCAAAGCCATCCTCAATACGGGGGACAACAAGTACAACCGCGCCGGCAAATTGATGCGATTGCCCGCTGGCCCCTCGCACGTCAAACGTGCGGCGCATGCGGTGCTCATGACGCCCAACGCCAATTCAAAAATTCAGTGGTACCGCGATGTGCTCGGCTTGGTCTGCTCTGACGAGGTCTATGCAGGCAGCAAAGACAACATCATTGCCTCGTTCAACCGACTCGACAAAGGTGAGACCTATGTCGACCACCATATCTTTTTGCTGATCGACGGCCCCACCACCGGTCTCAACCACTTGTCGTTTGAAGCACAAGACATTGACGACATCATGCTGGGACACCAGCACCTGGTCAAAGCCAACAAATATGAACATGTGTGGGGCATTGGCCGCCACGTGTTGGGCAGTCAGGTGTACGACTACTGGAAAGACCCCTGGGGCCGCGTACACGAGCACTGGACCGACAGCGATGTCCTCAACAACAGCTACCCCACCCAAAGCCATTCGGCCGAGGATGGCTTGAACTCGCAATGGGGCGAGGCGGTGCCACACGCCTTCATCACCCATGCGATTCCTTGAGTTTTTGCATTCATACACACAAAGGATTGCCCATGTTCAAGCTTCAAACTCCTTGCGCACACGCTGTTTGGTCGTGCATGGCCTGCCAGCCCATCAGCGCTGACGCGCACGCCGCAGATCGCCGCCAATTGCTCAAAGGACTGGGCGGCTTGGGGCTGTTTGGTTCCCTGGGCTTGGCCGGTGCGCCTGTGGCTGCGCAAAGCGGCGTGGGCTTGATTGATAGCCACCACCACTTCTACCCACCGGCCTATCAAAAGGCTTGGTTTGACTGGGAAGACAAACGCAACATCCCGCACTTTTCGCAGCAAGAGAAGTGGACGCGCGAAGGTGCTGTGGCCGACATGGACAAAGCGGGCGTGAAAAAAGCCATGCTCTCCATGGCTTCCACGCCCGGTGTGTGGTTCGATTTGCCGGTGCCTGAGATCAACCAGATGGTGCGCACCGTCAACGAGTACGGCGCTCAAATGGTGAAGGACTTTCCGGGTCGCTTTGGTTTGTTTGCCGCACTCACCATGGTGGACGTGGAGAGCACGCTGAAAGAAATTGCCTATGTGTTTGACGTGCTCAAAGCCGATGGCGTGGGCATTCAAACCAACTACGGCGACAAGTGGCCAGGT
>CAIMWY010000442.1 GCA_903845315.1 uncultured Burkholderiales bacterium | reverse complement strand
GTGGTGATCGGCAAAACCGCCAAGCGGGTGCGCCGCAGCGATGCCTACGACTTTGTCGGCGGCTACAGCGTGGCCAACGACTACGCCATCCGCGACTACCTAGAGAACTGGTACCGCCCGAACATGCGGGTGAAAAACCGCGACACCTGCACGCCGCTAGGCCCCTGGTTGGTGGACGCGTCGTCGCTGCACCGGACCTATGGCGACCCGTCGAATTTGGCATTGCAGACCACGGTCAACGGCCAAGTCACACAACGCGGCAACACCCGCGACATGATGTTTGATGTGCCCACCTTGATCGAGTACCTCAGTGATTTCATGACGCTCTACCCCGGCGACCTGATCTTGACCGGCACCCCCGACGGCGTGGTGGACTGCCAGCCGGGCGACGTGGTCGTGACCGAGATCGAAGGCCTAGGCGCCCTGACCAACACCATTGCCATGCAGCCCGCGCGCAACTGACACCCAAAAAAACAAGCCATGTCCACCATTCACCACCTCATCAACGGCCAAGCTGTCGACAGTGCACAGCACTTTGCAACCATCAACCCCGCCACACAAGAAGTCTTGGCCGAAGTGGCCAGCGGTGGCGCGGCAGAAGTCAACGCTGCGGTGGCCGCCGCCAAAGCGGCCTTTCCCAAATGGGCCAACACGCCCGCAACTGAGCGCGCCAAGGTGATGCGCCGTTTGGGCGAGCTGATCACCCAGCACGTGCCGGAGATCGCCCACACCGAAACCCAGGACTGCGGCCAGGTGATTGCCCAAACCGGCAAGCAACTGGTGCCGCGTGCCGCCGACAACTTTTCGTACTTTGCCGAGATGTGCACACGGGTCGACGGCCACACCTACCCCACCCCGACCCACCTGAACTACACGCTGTTTCATCCGGTGGGCGTGTGCGCGCTGATCAGCCCGTGGAACGTGCCCTTCATGACCGCCACCTGGAAGGTGGCACCGTGTCTGGCGTTTGGCAATACCGCAGTACTCAAGATGAGCGAGCTGTCGCCCTTGAGCGCCGCGCGCTTGGGCGAGTTGGCCCTGGAAGCCGGTGTGCCACCGGGCGTGCTGAACTTGGTGCACGGTTACGGCAAAGACGCAGGCGAACCGCTGGTGGCACACCCCGATGTGCGCGCGATTTCGTTCACCGGATCGACCGCCACCGGCAACCGCATTGTGCAAACCGCAGGCCTGAAAAAATTCAGCATGGAGCTGGGTGGCAAGTCACCTTTTGTGGTGTTTGATGACGCCGATCTGGAGCGCGCCATGGACGCGGCGGTGTTCATGATCTTCTCCAACAACGGTGAGCGCTGCACCGCTGGCAGCCGCATCTTGGTGCAGCAAAGCATCTACGCCGACTTTGTGGCCACGTTCACCGAACGCGCCAAGCGCATCCGCGTGGGCGACCCGCTGGACGAGGCCACCGTGGTGGGCCCGATGATCAGCCAGGCCCATTTGGCCAAGGTGCGCAGCTACATCGACCTCGGCCCCAAAGAAGGCGCCACGCTGGTATGCGGCGGACTCGACCGCCCCTCGTATGCCCCCGAGCTGCCCGCCCATGTGGCACGTGGCAACTACGTGTGGCCCACGGTGTTTGCCGATGTGGACAACCGCATGAAGATCGCGCAAGACGAAATTTTTGGCCCCGTGGCGTGCTTGATTCCGTTCAAGGACGAAGCGCATGCGATTGCCCTGGCCAACGACATTGCCTATGGCTTGAGCAGCTATGTGTGGACCGAAAATATTGGCTGCGCCCACCGCGTGGCCGCAGCGGTTGAAGCGGGCATGTGCTTTGTGAACAGCCAAAACGTGCGCGATTTGCGCCAGCCCTTCGGTGGCACCAAGGCCAGCGGCACGGGCCGCGAAGGCGGCACCTGGAGTTACGAGGTGTTTTGCGAACCCAAAAACGTGGCGGTCTCGATGGGCAGCCACCACATTCCACATTGGGGGGCGTGATGGGACAGCTCGCCCTCGCCGCCAAGATCACCCACGTGCCCAGCATGTACCTGAGCGAGCTGCCAGGCCCGCGCCACGGCACGCGCCAAGACGCTATTGAGGGGCACCAAGAAATCAGTCGCCGTTGTCGCGCCCTGGGTGTGGACACGCTGGTGGTGTTTGACACCCACTGGCTGGTGAATGCGAACTACCACATCAACTGCGCGGCGCATTTCAAAGGCAGCTACACCAGCAACGAGTTGCCGCACTTCATCAGCAACTTGGCGTATGAGTCGCCCGGCAATCCGGCGCTTGGTCAGTTGCTGGCGCGGGTGTGCAACGACCACGGGGTGGAAACGCTGGCGCACGACGCCACCACCTTGTCGCCCGAGTACGGCACGCTGGTGCCGCTGCGCTACATGAATGCAGACCAGCACTTCAAGGTGGTGTCGGTGTCTGCCCTGTGCATGGCGCACTATTTGAATGACAGCGCGCGGCTGGGCTGGGCCATGCGCCAAGCGATTGAGCAGCACTACGATGGCCGGGTGGCGTTTTTGGCCAGCGGCTCGCTGAGCCACCGTTTTGCACAAAACGGTTTGGCGCCTGAGTTTGCCTTCAAAATTTGGAGCCCCTTGCTGGAAAAGCTCGACGCCCAAGTCATCCGCATGTGGCAAGCCGGCGAATGGGCGGCGTTTTGCGAGATGCTGCCCGAGTACGCCAGCAAGAGCCATGGCGAAGGCTTCATGCACGACACGGCCATGCTGCTGGGCGCTTTAGGTTGGTCGGGCTATGACGGTGTGGCCGAAGTCATCACGCCGTACTTTGGTGCCTCAGGCACCGGGCAAATCAATGCGGTGTTTCCGGTCACCCCCCAAGACGGCGCCCACATCCCCGCCGCACAAGCCAGTTCAGCCAACGCCTACCAAGCCTTTGGACGTTTGTAAGATCGACCGTCTTTTGTTTGCACCCCCATGCCACACCTTGTCATCCTCTACACCGGCCAACTCGAACGCGAGACCGACATGACCCAGCTGTGTCGCAGCTTGGCCGACACCATGCGCACCGTGCGCGACGAAGCCGGTGAACAGGTGTTTCCCACCGGTGGCGTGCGCGTGTTTGCCTACCCTGCAGCGCATTACGCCGTGGCCGACGGCAGCGGCGACCATGGCTTTGTGTATCTGAATTTGCGCATGGGCAAGGGCCGCAGCGAGGCCACGCACAAGCATGCCGGGCAACTTTTAATGGCCACCGCACGCGCCCACTTTGTCGACCTGTTGACGCGCCGCCATGTGGGCATCACGCTGCAAATCGACGTGGGCCTGCCTGTGTTTGACGGTCGGTTTGGCAACCTTCACCCGCTCTTTCAGTCGGCCGACTAAAACCAGGCCTAACTCTTTCTTTTTTTCACTTCAACCCTTACTTTTCCACCTTATCCATCACCATGCAAACACCTGTCAACCTCTTCAAACAAGCGCTTCATCAACAACACGCCCAAATTGGTTTGTGGATGGGGCTGGGCAACACTGTCACCACCGACATCTGCGCAGGTGCAGGCTTTGACTGGCTGGTGATCGACGGCGAACACGGCCCGAACGACCTGACCACGATCTTGGCCCAGCTACAAACCGTGGCGGCCTACCCGGGCTCGCACCCGGTGGTGCGCATTCCGCACCATGACCCGGCCTTGATCAAGCAAATACTGGACTTGGGCGCGCCCACGATTCTGGTGCCCATGGTCGACACCCCCGAGCAAGCGGCCGCGATTGTGCAAGCCAGTCGCTACCCGCAAAACGATGGCCAAGGCGGCATTCGCGGGATGGCGGGCACGCGTGCTTCGCGCTGGGGGCGTTTCCCCAACTACGGCAAAGAGGCCAACGACCAAGTGTGTGTGTTGGTGCAAGCAGAAACGCCGCTGGCGCTGAAAAACCTAGACGCCATTGCTGCCACACCGGGTGTGGATGGCGTGTTCATTGGGCCCAATGATTTGTCAGCCTCCATGGGCTATGTCGGCGAACAAGCCCACCCCAAGGTGCAAGAAGCCATCGTGGACGCGATTGCCCGCATCCGAAAAGCCGGCAAAGCGCCCGGCATCTTGATGGGTGACGAAGTCTTGGCCCGCCAGTACTTGGCGCTGGGCGCTTTGTTTGTGGCAGTGGGTGTGGACAGCATGATCTTGTCACGCCAAACCTCAGCCTTGGTTGCCAAATACAAAGAAGGATTGGCACCCGCCGCGCCTGTCAGCACCAAAGGCCAGGTGTACTGAGGGTCAAGCCATGTCAGCCACATTCCATCCCGATGAATGGACTGCCCGCGTTCAGTTGGCGGCTTGCTACCGCGTGTTCGCCATGCTGGGCTGGACCGAGATGATTTACAACCACCTCACCGTGCGCCTGCCACACAGCGTGAGCGGCGACGACAAGCAGTTTTTGATCAACCCGTTTGGTCTGCACTACAGCGAGGTCACCGCCAGCAACTTGGTGAAGATCAACCTGCAAGGCCAGGTACTTGACGGCTCGACGCACCGCGTCAACCCGGCGGGTTTTGTGGTGCACGCCACTTTGCATGGCGGCATTGAAGGCGCGCATTGCGTGATGCACACCCACACCACCGCAGGGGTGGCGGTGGCCAGCGTGCAAGGCGGGCTGTCGCAAAGCAATTTTTATTCGGCGCAATTGCACGACATGGTGGCCTACCACGATTTTGAAGGCATCACCCTCCATGCCGACGAGGGGCCTCGCGTGTTGCAAAGCATTGGCAGCAAGCAAGCCGTGATTTTGCGCAACCACGGCCTGTTGGCTTGGGGGCACACGGTGCCGGAAACCTTTGCGATTTTGTGGACGCTGCAACGCGCCTGTGAAATTCAACTCGCCACGCTGAGCATGGGCGCGCCCATTGCCGTGCCCGAAGCGGTGGCCGCCAAGTGCACCCGCGACTCGCTGCAGTTTGACAACCAGCACGGGGGCGCAGGGGTGGATGTGTTTGACGCCTTGGTCCGCCAAGTGGACCGCATCGACGCTGGGTACAAGCAGTGATGTTTTCTAAGGTCTGTATTTATGGTGTGGGTGCCATTGGCGGTTGGATTGGCGCACGTGTGGGACAACTCCCCGGCGTGCACCTGTCCTTGGTGGCGCGCGGTGACACACTGCGTGCTTTGCAGCAGCACGGCTTGCGCTTGCACAGCGCAGGCACCACGCGCACCGTGGCCGCGCACGTCAGCGCCCAGCCCGCGGAATTGGGCGTGCAAGACTTGGTGGTGATTGCCGTCAAAGCCCCGGCCTTGCAGGAGGTGGCGCACCACATTGCGCCGCTGATCGGGCCGCACACCGCGGTGCTGACCGCGATGAACGGCGTGCCTTGGTGGTTTTTGCAGCAATTTGGCGGCCCCTATGCCAACACGCCGCTGCTCAGTGTGGACGCCGATGGCAGCATTGCACGCGCCATCCCTGCGCTCCACGTGCTCGGTGGCGTGGTGCACGCCAGCTGTTCTTTGCGCGCCCCGGGCGAGATCGACCACCACTTTGGCAACGGCTTGATCGTGGGCGAGCCCTCAGGCGACTTGAGCGAGCGCGGCCAAACCTTGCAAGCACTACTGGCTCAAGCGGGCTTTGACGCCAGCCTGTCGCCCCACATTCAAAAAGATGTTTGGTACAAGCTGTGGGGCAATATGAGTGTGAACCCCATCAGTGCGCTGACCGGCGCCACCACCGACAAGATCATGGACGACCCGCTGGTGCGCAGCTTTATTTCCAGTGTCATGCTGGAGGCCAAAGAGATTGGCTCGCGCATCGGCTTGGCCATTGCGCAAGAACCCGAAGACCGCCATGCGGTCACGCGAAAACTCGGCGCCTTCAAGACCTCGATGTTGCAAGACGTGCAGGCACGCCGTGCGGTGGAGTTGGATGCGCTGGTAGGTGCGGTGCGCGAGTTGGGCCAGATCACCGGCGTGGCCACGCCCTTCACCGATGCCCTGATGGGCTTGGCGCGTTTGCAAGCGCAAGGTTTGGGCTTGTACCCAGCTACTTGAGCACGCACGTGGGCTCAAGCGCGCGGTGTTCAGTCTTGCGTGAAGCCCACGCGCCCAGACACTGCACACATCAACTCATAGCCCACCGTGCCTGCGGCAAGGGCCACCTCGTCAATCGGCAACACCGTGCCGTTGGAAGATCGGCCCCACAAGGTGACTTCGCTGCCGTAGCCCGCTTGCGGACACGGCGTGAGGTCGACCGCGATCATGTCCATGCTGACGCGACCCAAGGTGCGCGTGCGCACCCCATCGACCAGCACAGGGGTTCCGGTGGGGCAATGACGCGGATACCCATCGGCATAACCACAGGCCACCACACCCATGCGCAAGGCCGCGTCGGCACGAAACGTTGAGCCATAGCCCACACTGTCGCCGGGTTGCAACTCTTGCACGGCAATGATTTGGCTGCGCAAACTCAGGGTAGGTTGCAGCTGCCAGTGCGCGATGTCGTGCTGCGGAAAATCAGGTGCGCTGCCGTAGAGCGCAATGCCGGGTCGCACCCAATCGGCTGCCACGTCTATGCAGCTGCTATGGCGCAGCAGCGCGGCGCTGTTGCAGGTGCTGCGCTCGCCGGGCAGGTCTTGCGTGGCATGCGCAAAGACCGCCATTTGCTCGCTCACGCCTTGAGGGCCATCGGCGTCACTGAAGTGGGTGACGAAAGAAATTTCGTCCACCTGAGGCAATTGGTTGAGCCGGCTCCAAGCCGCGCGAAAGCTTTGAGGCTTAAACCCAAGTCGGTTCATGCCACTGTTGAGTTTGAGAAAAACCCGATGCGGCACCTGCGTTTTGTGTCGACTGAGCATGTCGATTTGTTCTTCGCAATGCACGGTGTGCCAAACGTCGAGTCGAGAGCACAGCTCTAAATCACGCGCGTCAAAGATGCCCTCCAACAACCACACCGGCCCGCGCCAGCCCAAGGCGCGCACGCGTTGGGCTTCGTCCAAGTCGAGCAGGGCAAAGCCATCGCAGCCTCTGAGCCCCTCAAACACACGCTCGATGCCATGGCCATAGGCATTGGCCTTGACCACCGCCCACATGCGTGCGTCGGGCGCAGAGGCTCGTAAACGTTGTAGGTTGTGACGCAAAGCGTCGGAATGAACAAAGGCTTGGATCGGGCGCGGCATGGGCAATATTGTGGCACCCGCGTGATATAACCAAAGCGTTGCGATTTATAAGAAAGAGGAGTTTGCATGCCCGCCCTGCGCTGCGGCATGCGTATGTTCCATGAAGCGCGGTTTTTACACCATCATGTCGGCCCAGTTTTTCAGTTCGTTGGCCGACAACGCGTTGTTTGTCACCGCGGTTGAACTACTTAAAGCAGGCGGCGCGGCCGAGTGGCAACGTGCTGCGCTGGTGCCCATGTTTGCCTTGTTTTATGTGGTGTTGGCGCCGTTCGTCGGCGCTTTTGCCGACTCGCAACCCAAGGGGCAAGTGATGTTGATGAGCAATGGCATCAAAGTCATCGGTTGCTTGATGATGTTGTTTGGCGTGCACCCACTGGCCGCCTACGCGGTGGTGGGCCTCGGTGCTGCAGCGTATTCACCCGCGAAGTACGGCATCTTGACCGAGTTGTTGCCTTCGTCTCAGCTGGTCAAGGCCAATGGATGGATTGAGGGATTGACGATTGCCTCCATCATTTTGGGCGTGTTGTTGGGCGGCCAGTTGGTCGGACATGCGCTCTCCGCCAGCTTGCTGTCGTTGGATCTGCCGTTCATCGACACCGGCATTGACACGCCCGCCGAAGCGGCGATTTGTTTGCTGGTGCTGATTTATGCGCTGGCGGCTTGGTTCAACACCCGCATTCCTTACACCGGTGCAGCGCTCATCCCGATGCGCCTGGACCCCGACAAGAGCATGGCGCTCAATTTGTTGGCCCTGCTGCCTGATTTTTGGCACTGTACCCAGCGCCTGTGGCACGACAAATTGGGACAAATTTCGCTCGCCACCACCACCTTGTTTTGGGGCGTGAGCGGCAATCTGCGCTACATCGTGTTGGCATGGAGTGCGGCCGCCTTGGGCTACAGCACCACACAAGCCTCGAGCTTGGTGGGGGTGGTGGCCATTGGCACTGCCCTTGGCGCCGTGGTGGCGTCGATGAAGATGCGCTTGGACCATGCCACCCGTGTCATTCCCTTGGGCATCGGCATGGGCGTTTTGGTGCTCACCATGAACTTCATCGACAACCTGTGGTTGGCCGTGCCGCTGCTGATTGTGTTGGGGGCTTTGGGCGGGTTCATGGTGGTCCCCATGAATGCCTTGTTGCAGCACCGGGGTCACAACCTGATGGGCGCAGGCCGATCCATCGCCGTACAAAACTTGAACGAACAACTGTGCATTTTGGGCTTGGGTGGCCTCTACACCTTCTCGACCGGCATGGGCATGAGCGCGTTCGGCGCGATCACCGCTTTCGGTGTGTTGGTCAGCTACATGATGTGGATGATCCAACAGTGGCACGCCTCCAACCAAGTGCATCACCGTGATGAGTTGGCGCGTTTGATGCACATCGCCCGCAACGACGACTTGCACGGTTGAGGTGAGCACCCCGCGCCTGCTGCCGATTTCGGCTCTTGCTTTGAATGCCTTGATTTGGGGCCTGTCTTGGTGGCCGCTGCGTCAGTTGCATGCGCAAGGGCTGCATCCTTTGTGGACGACGGCCTGTGTTTTCACCACGGCTTGGATTTGCATCACGCTATGGCGTCCAACGGCTTGGCAAGGTTTAAAGCAACAGCCCGAGCTGTGGTGGTTGCTGCTGGCTTCTGGGTTGACCAATGTGGGCTTTAACTGGGCGGTCACCACCGGTGACGTGGTGCGAGTGGTCTTGCTGTTTTATTTAATGCCCACGTGGTCGCTGCTTTTGGCCTGGTGGTTGTTGGGCGAGCGGCCTAGCCCAGCAGCCTTAGCGCGCCTGGGGCTGGCCTTGGTGGGCGTGGCGCTGGTGCTCAAAACACCCGAGGTGGCTTGGCCCGTTCCGCAATCTTTGCCCGATGTGTTGGCGCTGCTGGCCGGTTTATGTTTTGCCTTGACCAATGTGTTGCTGCTGCGTTTGCAGCACACGCCAGAAGCTTCGCGCATGGTGGCCATGTTTGGCGGCGGCGCCTTGATGGCGGTGCTGTGCGCTGTGGTGGCGCAAGCGGGTGGCCTCGTTGGCGAGTTGGTTTGGGACGTGGGTGCTTGGTGGCCCTGGGCCCTGTTGCTGACCCTGGCATTTTTGTTTGGCAATTTGGCGCTGCAATATGGCGCGGCGCGTTTGAGTGCTCACACCACGGCCATGGTCATGCTCAGCGAAGTGGTGTTTGCCTCTGCGTCTTCGGTTGGCTTAGGTGCTTCAACACTGACATGGCGCGTCGCCTTGGGCGGGGGCTTGATTGTGTTGGCAGCCTTGCTGGCGTCGCAGACCAGGGTTCAAGCCAGCGCTTGATCCAGCAACTCGATCCAGTGCTTGACCGGCACCTCGGTCCCGCTTTGCAAGTGGGTGATGCAGCCCACATTGGCACTCAAGATGGCCTGAGGTTGCAGGGCGTCTAGGTGGCCGAGCTTGCGGTCCCGCAAGGTATAGGCGATGTCAGGGTTGAGCACCGAGTAAGTGCCCGCCGAGCCGCAACACATATGGGGTTCGACCGCCGCCACTTGCACGGCAAAGCCCATCTCGGCCAAATGCTGCTCCACCCCACCTTTGAGCTGCTGACCATGTTGCAAGGTGCAAGGCGGATGAAAAGCTTGCAGACCCGCTTGCGCCACGGTCGCTGCTTTGAGTTGGGGCTTGAGCACAGGCACCAACTCAGGCAACAACTCGCTCAGGTCACGTGTGAGGGCACTGATGCGTTGGGCTTTGTCGGCATAGGCTGGGTCGTCGTGCAGCACATGGCCGTAGTCTTTGACCATCACGCTGCAGCCCGAAGCGTTCATCACAATCGCTTCGGCCCCTTGCTGCACAAACGGCCACCACGCATCGATGTTGGCGCGCATATGGGCTTTGCCGCCCTCGTGGTCGTTGAGGTGAAACTTCACCGCGCCACAACACCCCGCTTCGGGTGCCACCAGGGTTTGAATGCCCGCAGCATCCAACACGCGTGCGGTGGCTGTGTTGATGTTGGGCAGCATGGCCGGTTGCACGCAGCCCGCCAACATAAGCACCTTGCGTGGGTGGGTTTGCGTTGGCCACACACCGGCAGTTTGTGGCGCCGGCACTTTGGCGCGCAGCGATGCAGGCAACACATCGCGCACGGCTTGACCGAGTTTCATGGCCGGTGCAAACAAAGGCGATGTCAATCCCTCTTTGAGCACCCAACGCACCACGCGTTCACCCAAGGGGCGCGGCACTTTGGCGTCGACCAATTTGCGTCCAATGTCGACCAAGTTGCCGTATTGCACGCCGCTCGGACACGTGCTTTCGCAGTTGCGACAGGTCAAGCAACGGTCGAGGTGCAACTGGGTTTTGCGTGTGGGCACAGTGCCTTCGAGCACTTGCTTCATCAGGTAAATGCGCCCGCGAGGCCCGTCTAACTCGTCACCCAAAAGTTGGTACGTAGGGCAGGTGGCGGTGCAAAAACCACAGTGCACGCATTTGCGCAAAATGGCCTCGGCCTCTCGGCCTTCAGGGGTGTCTTGGTATTCGGGGGCGAGATGGGTTTGCATGGTGAGTCTGCCGCTTTCAGATGCGCCCTGGGTTCAAGATACCCGCTGGATCGAATTGTTTTTTCAATTGGGCTTGGATGCGCTGCTGCACGGCATCGAGCGGCGAAAACACACCCACGGCCTTGTCTGCGTCACCATGCAAAACGCTGGTTCTGAACAACACCGCATGGCCACCGGCGCTGTGCGCCAAATCGCGTAAAGCGCCTGCGTGGGATGCACTGGCCCAGAGCCAGCGTTGGGCACCATGCCATTCGATGTAGGGATGGTCTTGCACCTCTAAGTCTTGCACATTCAAAGCAGGTGTTGTTTGCGGCACAGACAAACGCCACAAACAAGCGTCAGGTGAGGGTGGGTTGGTAAAGAATGGCAAGGTGTGCTCGCCGCTGGCGAGCCAATCGGGTGCGGCTTCGGACACGTCCATGCGCATCACCGTCGCGCCCAAAGCCCGCACATGCCCAGCCATGGTCACCACAGCAGCTTCGACGGCCGCCACCGCACCGCGCAAGCGCACAAACAAGCAGTCTTGTGCGGGTTGCAAGCTGTCGTCGCGCACCCAAGCACTGGCGTTCAGCGGCAGCGGCTGACCGCCCCACTGGTTGAGCAAGGCGAGGGCTTGCGCCTGCGTCACGCCTGTGCACACCAAAGTGGCCTCGCCCGGCGCCACGGGCAAGACTTTCAAGGACAACTCGGTGATCAGGCCCAACTGCCCAAGGCTTGCCGCCATCAAGCGCGACACGTCATAGCCTGCCACGTTTTTCATCACTTGTCCGCCAAAGGTCAGGTCTTGGCCTTGGCCGTTGAGCATGCGCACACCCAGCACAAAGTCGCGCATCGTGCCCACACTGGCACGGGCAGGCCCAGCCAATCCGCTGGCTACCATACCGCCCACGGTGGCCGCGCCAAACAGCGGTGGCTCAAAGGGCAAGCACTGGCCTTGTTCGGCCAACGCCGCATGCACCTCGGACATGGGGGTGCCGGCACGCACGGTGATCACCAACTCGCTGGGCTCATAGCTCAAGATGCCTCGGTAGGCACGGGTGTCTAAGATTTCGCCCTTTAGCTTTTGCCCATAAAAGTCTTTGCTGCCGCCGCCGCGAAAACGCAAAGGTGAGGCGCTGGCGGAGGCGGCGCGTATGCGCTCAGAGAAATAGTGCAGGGTGGCTTGCATGGCTGGCATGTTAGCGGCAGGCTGCTGTTTGGGGTTTGAATTTTTTGAACAGCTTGATCAAAATAAAAAAAGCCCGCCGGTTAGGCGGGCTCAAAGTCCAAGGAAAACTTGAAATAAACCTGGATGGATTAACGGTGGTAAGCCGTTTCGCCGTGTGAGCTGATGTCCAAGCCTTCGCGCTCTTCTTCTTCCGAGACGCGTAGACCCAAGACCAAGTCAACCAGTTTGTAGGCAATGTAAGACACCACGCCCGACCACACGATGGTGGTGATCACAGCTTGGAACTGAATCCACACCTGACCCGAAATCGAGTACTCAGGGCTGACCGCATTGGCCACGTAGTCGAAGATGCCCGTGCCGCCCAAAGAAGGGGCTGCAAACACACCGGTCAACAAAGCACCCAAGATACCGCCCACGCCGTGGACGCCAAACACGTCGAGCGAGTCGTCAGCACCCAGCATGCGCTTGAGGCCATTGACACCCCACAGGCACAAGAAACCAGCCAGCAAACCAATCACGATGGCACCCATGGGGCCCACGAAACCGCAGGCTGGGGTGATGGCGACCAAACCAGCCACAGCACCTGATGCAGCGCCCAACATGGAGGCCTTGCCTTTGTGCAGTGCTTCGCCGATGGACCATGCCAACACCGCGGCAGCCGTAGCGCCAAAGGTATTGATGAAGGCCAGTGCAGCAAAACCGTTGGCTTCCAGGGCGGAGCCGGCATTGAAACCGAACCAACCCACCCACAGCAGCGATGCGCCCACCATGGTCAAAGTCAGGCTGTGAGGAGCCATGGACTCCTTGCCGTAACCCACACGTTTACCGATGTAGAACGCACCCACCAGACCTGCAACCGCTGCATTGATGTGCACCACGGTGCCGCCAGCGAAGTCCAGCGCGCCCCACTGCCACACCATACCGGCAGTGGCATTGACCTTGTCCACCACTTCTTTGCTGGTGTACGCGTCAGGGCCGGCCCAGAACCACACCATGTGGGCGATCGGAGCGTAGGAGAAGGTGAACCACAGAACCATGAAGGCCAGCACAGCGGAGAACTTGATACGTTCTGCAAAGG